>JAYVXF010000036.1:0-8422 GCA_043793345.1 Betaproteobacteria bacterium
GTCACGATCGCCAATTCCTCACCGGCAAGCCGATTTAGCAGGCTCGATTTTCCGACATTCGGGCGCCCAATCAGCACCACCGTGAGTCCATCACGAAGAACCGCGCCCTGCTTCGCTTTCAGGGCTAAATCGGCCTGTAAAGCGCGTATTTGCTGGAGCTTGGTGGTTTGCACCGCGCGGTCAGCGGGGTTAATCTCCTCTTCCGGAAAATCAATGCACGCTTCCACATGCAAGCGTAAATCCGTCAAGCGGCGGGTTAACTCATGGACGCAATCTGAAAACTCACCCGTTAGTGTGCGCGCGGCTGATTTGGCTGCTTCTTCGGAGCTGGCATCGATCAGATCAGCGACGCTTTCGGCTTGCGCAAGATCGAGTTTGTCGTTCAAAAAAGCGCGTTCGGTAAATTCGCCCGGGCGCGCAATCCGGCATCCCAACTCAAAGCACCGACGCAGTATCCGTTGCATAACTGCCGGGCCGCCATGCCCCTGCAACTCGAGAACATCTTCTCCCGTGTAGGAATGCGGCGCCGGAAAATAGAGTGCGATTCCCTGGTCGATTGTCTCATTCGATTTATCGCGAAATGTCGCAAATGTCGCCATCCGGGGCGTCGGCACTTCTCCAACGAGCGCCTGAATCAACGCGGTCAATTCGCTTCCCGATACCCGAACAACACCAATTCCGCCACGTCCGGGTGCGGTCGCAATGGCTGCGATGGGGTTTCTTGAGAGCGGAGGATTGGTCGGCGATGGACGGCGTGACATAGGTTGTTCCACGTGGAACCATACGGGCGTTGAAGTCTAAATGTACCATGCCAAAAATGACCAACGCCGCCAACTGTCGTAGCGGCGTTCGTTGTACAAGGTGTTGACGTGTGCCGCGCTACTTTTTAGCGAGTACTTTGGATTTTTCGGGCCCAAAAGTCTTGTTGATATACCACTGCTGACCGATGCCCAGAATATTCTGCATCGTCCAGTACAGCACCAAGCCCGCTGGGAAAAAGAAGAACATGGCCGAAAACACCAGCGGCATATACAACATCACCTTCGCTTGCACTGGGTCCGGTGGCGCGGGTTGCAGTTTGGTGGTGATGAACATGGTGGCACCCATGATGATGGGCAACACATACCAGGGATCCGGGGTGGAAAGATCCTTGATCCACAGCATCCATGGTGCGTTTCTTAATTCCACCGCGCCAAGCAATACCCAATAAAGCGAGATGAAGAATGGAATCTGAATCACGATTGGCAGGCAGCCCCCAAGCGGATTGACTTTTTCGGTTTTGTAGAGCTCCATCATTGCCTGATTCATCTTCTGCTTGTCGTCACCATAGCGCGCCTTCATCGCTTCAATTTTTGGTGCCATGGTTTTCATGTGCGCCATTGATTTTCCAGCCTTTTGATTCAGCGGGAAGAACAGCAGTTTCAACAGGATCGTAAACAACACAATCGTCCAACCCCAGTTACCGATGAGATTGTTGATGAACGAGAGCACCAGGAACATCGGATGGGCAAGAATGGTGAGCCACCCATAATCGACCACCAGATCGAGGCCGGGTGCCAATGTTTTTAAGTTTTCCTGCTCTTGCGGGCCAACATAGAGCGGCATCGAAATCCCGCCTGTTGCGCCTACATCGATTGCGGCGATCGGGACAATCACACCCGCCGAATAAAGCTTATCGGTCACTTTCTGGGTGAAGAATTCACGTTTCACACCCGCAGCTGGTAACCACGCCGAAACGAAGTAATGCTGCACCATCGCAATCCAGCCATCGGACGACTCTTTGACGAAGTCCTGTTTGTTTTTGTCGATGTCAGAAAATGCCACTTTTTGGTACTTCTTCAGTTCGGTATAAATCGCTGGGCCGGTGAAGGTCGTCACACCAGTGAAGGGGTTATTGCCAGTGTTTTCGCCCTCCGGTGGGTTTCCGTCACGCAGAAACTGAAAATACGCTTTTGGTACGACTGCCTCGCCGCTTTCGTTTTTGATATCGTAGCGAACATCAATCACGTAACTGCCGCGCTTGAATGTATATGTTTTGGTCACGATGATACCGGCGGCATCGCTATTGGTCATGGTGACGTCGAGTTTGTCGTCAGTCCCAAGCTCAAATTTATCGCGAACCGGTGTCCACATGGCCGTATGGTTAGGCAGCCCTTGTCCCAACAGTCCAGATTGCGCAACGAAGTATGCGCCCACTTTATCTTGCATCAGATTGAATGGGCGACTGGTATCGCCGTGAGCCGCCTGTTTCAACAGGGCGACGCTGCGGATATCGCCGCCTTGCGTGTCCAATTCGACCGCGAGGAGATCCGTTTTAACCGTCAGCCGGCTCGCGGTTTTGGGGGTGCCCGCTACTGGCGCGCTGTTCCCGGGGGTGGATGAAGCAACCGCAGGAACACCGGCGCCGAGTGGACCCGATGCGGGCAGCACAGCCGAAGCGCCTTTGTCGGTCGCGCTTATTTGCGGGGTGGTCGAGGCCTGCGTTTGCGCCGCTGGCTGTGGAATTATTGGTGGATGGTTGTGCTTGTTCCAGGCCTCCCAAAGCATGAAGCCTGAGAAAGTGAAAACAATCAGTGCGATAAGACGTTGCGTATCCATAGGCTCGTCAAGAAGAGATAAAAGAAACTAACAGGTTGAGCCAGAAACAATATTGATCAGGGTACCGGGTCAAATCCACCTGGATGCCATGGATGACAGCGCAGCAAACGCCGCGATGTCAAATAGGCACCTTTCAGCGCGCCGTGTTTGGTTAGTGCATCGGTCGCATAGTGCGAACAACTCGGTGTAAACCTGCATTGCGACCCAAAATACGGACTAAGCAGATATTGGTATGCGCGCACAAAAAACAACAACACGCTTGCCGCAGCGGTAGGCGCATGTCGCGCGTTCAAGTGGCCGCACCGAAACGCTGCAGTACGTCACGCAGCAGTTGCGCAAACGTCACCCGCAGCCGGTCGCGTTCACTTTTGTTGATCCGCTGCGGCTTTTTCTTTGTGGTCATTTGGCGCTGGAGTGTTACCAATACATCAACCGGACACGCGCGAATTTGATGCTGGCGAAACTGCTCACGAATTACCCGTTTCACCCGGTTGCGATCCACGGCAAACTTGAGCATCCGTTTTGGTACAGCGATCGCGATGCGACCCTGGCCAAAAGAATTCTCGCCCAATTTCAGGCCCAGCTCCGCCCTGCCAAAGCGCGCGCCGCTATTCAGCAGCGCCACAACCTGCGGCTTGACCAAACGATGCTGGCGACGGAAGTAATTGCCGTGCGCCGCGCGAACGTTGCTTTGTATTTCCAAAGTTAGCGTCGGCATAGATGGGGAGCCGCCGGCGAGGTGATGCAAAGCCCGGCAGAAACTAGACGGCAATACGTGCGCGGCCTTTGGCACGGAGGGCATTGATTACACCACGACCACCAACGGTTTTCATGCGAACTCTAAAGCCGTGGGTTTTTTTGCGGCGCGCGACGGAAGGCTGGTAGGTACGTTTCATGATGGATCTCGACTGGAGGCGATTGTTTGAAAAACTCGGCTTGGGATGTCCACCCGCTTGAGGGGCAGAACTTGCTATTATCGCGTTTTTTAGTGTTGCGCGTCAAGGTGTTAAGTCTGGAACAGACTTGTAGCCGACGATGGCGGCGGGTTTGCGTTCAGCCCGGTTTGGCGCGGGGGGAATTGTGGATAAGTTAGCAGAGAAAGGGTAAAATCGACCGTCTGAATTATCGTCATTTACATGTTGTTCGATGCTGCATTGACCCGCTGTTAAACCGATGTGTTTCCCCCGATTTGCCTGTTCCAAACTCTGATTCAGCTTGCTCTCTGATACACCCGCTTCATCCTCCTTAAACACCTGACTGCCCACGCCCTTCATGCACCCTTTTTGGCTTTCCTGCGTCGAAGACTTCAAAAAGGAGCTTTCGCAACACCAGTTCACCACGTGGATCAAGCCTCTCAGTTTCACGCAGGATGGTGATAATTTCACGCTGCTGGCGCCAAATCGATTCGTACTTCAGTGGGTCAAAGATAGAGTGCTGACGCGCGTCGAAAAAGCCGGGGAAAAGTATTTCGCGCGCCCGTGCTCCATCGAGCTGGCGCTGGTCGAAGCGTTGGTCGCAAGCGAGCCGTCGTCTGATGAACCCAATGTCCAAACTGCGAACCAGAGCACACCATCCAGTCGCGCGCCTGTTTTGGCCGAAGCCAGTACTGTGCAGGCAGGCTCCCCAACAGCTGCGTCAAGCAATGCAAATGCGCGCCCGGCTGGACATCGCATCAATGCTGCATTCACGTTCGCCAGCTTCATCGGTGGTAAAGCGAATCAGTTAGCGCGTGCGGCGGCTATTCAGGTTGGCCAAAATCCCGGTCAGGCGTACAACCCGTTATTTGTCTATGGCGCAACCGGACTGGGTAAAACGCATTTGGTGCAAGCCATTGGCAACGAGCTGCTGGAGCACAACCGCGAAGCCAATATCCGCTATATCCACGCTGAAAAATTTGTCACCGATGTGGTTCAAGCCTATCAGCACAAAGCGTTCGATGCGTTCAAACGCTCCTATCACACGCTTGATTTGCTATTGATCGACGACATCCAGTTTTTCGGCGGCAAATCGCGAACACAGGAGGAGTTTTTCTACGCGTTCAATGCATTAATTGAAAATGGCAAACAAGTCGTTATCACCAGCGACCGTTTCCCAAAGGAAATTGCCAATATCGATGATCGCTTGATATCGCGTTTCGGCTGGGGTTTGACGGTATCTGTCGAGCCGCCAGAGCTCGAAATGCGCGTGGCTATTCTCATCAAGAAAGCCGAGAGCGAGGGTATTCCGCTCGCTGAAGAAGTGGCGTTTTTCATAGCCAAACACATTCGCTCCAACGTGCGCGAGCTCGAAGGTGGTTTGAAACGCGTGCTGGCTTATACCCGATTCAACAGCGTCCCCATTTCAGTTCCGGCGGCCAAAGAAGCGTTGAAAGATTTGTTGGCGGTACTTAACCGCCAAATATCGATCGACAACATTCAAAAAACCGTCGCTGACTACTACAAGATAAAAGTGTCCGAGATGTATTCGAAAAAGCGCGTTCGCTCATTGGCGCGCCCCCGACAGGTCGCCATGGCGCTCGCAAAAGAATTGACGCCGATGTCGCTACCGGAAATCGGCGAAGCTTTTGGCGGACGCGATCACACCACGGTATTACACGCCTGCCGCAAAGTACGTGAGCTGGTGGAAGCCGACCAGATGATCGCGCGAGATCACTCTCTGCTGATGCAGATTCTTCGCGGCTAAGTATTTTTAATGTTTGAATAACTGCGCATAAGCATCACGAATAACAACAGGATGAAATGTGGATAAGTCGATATTATTTTTACGCCTTCTTTTTTGGTAAGACTTGTCCACACAAGCGCACAGGTAAACTTTCTGTTGTACTGACCATTAAAGCTGCCTAGCTAGCTGAATCCGAACAAGAAATTCAATTTTCATGCGAAACCACCCGCCCTTATCTATTACTACTATGGTTTATTTATCATGTTTACAATAAAAGCTAAGAACAGCACGTTGTTGGGACCGCTGCAATTTGTTACCGGTATTGTCGAACGTCGTCACACCCTTCCCATTCTCTCGAACGTGTTGGTCGAGGTGACGGATCACAACGTTACTTTTCTGGCCACCGATCTTGAAGTGCAAATCAAGGCGAGCGCGAAGCTCGAAACCGCGCATAAGCCGGGGAGTCTCACGGTCGGCGCAAAAAAACTGCAGGATATTTTGCGTGCATTGGCACCCGACGCCGATACGACGCTTGAAACCAAAGAGAGTCGCCTGACGGTAAAAGCCGGAAAGAGCAGATTCGCGTTGCAAACTTTGGCAGCGACTGATTTTCCAAAGATTGCCGAGGCGAAAGACGCCGCCACAGAATTCACGCTGCCGCAAAAAGAATTCAAGCGCGTGTTGGGTTTGGTGCAATTCGCCATGGCAGTCCAGGATATTCGCTACTACCTCAATGGTGTATTGCTGTCGACTGACGGCAATATCCTGCGACTGGTTGCGACTGACGGACATCGCCTATCGATGGCGAGCTACAAATTGCCAGAACCGGTCGGCAAAATCGAAGCAATACTGCCGCGTAAAACCGTGCTGGAACTCATCAAGCTTTTGGACGAAAGCGATGACCCGATTCAGCTGAAGATGCATCAGAATCAAGTGAAATTTAGCTTCGCCGGTATCGAGATCATCAGCAAAATTGTCGAAGGAAAATTTCCTGATTACACCAAGGTCATTCCGACCGGCTATGCCAACCATCTCACGTTAAATCGCGTTGAGTTGCTAGGCGCGTTGCAGCGCGCATCGATTCTGTCGAACGACAAAATTCGCGGCGTAAGGTTGGTGTTTACCAAAGACTCGTTGTCGATAATATGCGGTAACAACGAAAACGAGGAAGCAGAAGAAACGCTGCCGATCAGCTACGACAAAGAGGCGATGGATATCGCGTTTAACATCGCCTACTTGCTGGATGTGCTGAACCATCTTCACAATGAAAACGTATTGATCTCACTCGGCGAAGCAAACATGTCGAGCGCCCTGCTCACACAGCCCGGCGGAGAAGATTTCAAATACGTCGTGATGCCGATGCGAATTTAAAATCCCAACAATTTGCGCCGCAAAAAAGCGTGATGCCCCAATCGCGCCACACATAAAAACTTTGCAACAGGAACTAAATGTCCGATAACAAACCGAGAGATCCCAACGCATACGATTCAGATTCCATCAAAATTCTGAAAGGCTTGGAAGCCGTCCGCAAACGCCCAGGCATGTATATCGGCGACACATCAGATGGATCCGGCTTGCATCACATGGTGTTTGAAGTGGTCGATAACGCAATCGATGAAGCACTCGCCAAACATTGCGACGATATCAAGATCACCATTCATACCGACAACTCCATCTCCGTCACCGATAACGGTCGCGGTATTCCCACCGGCATCAAGGAAGACGACGAGTTCAAACGCTCTGCCGCTGAAATTGTCATGACCGAGTTGCATGCCGGTGGCAAGTTTGACGCGAATTCGTATAAAGTTTCCGGCGGGTTGCACGGCGTTGGCGTGTCGGTAGTGAATGCGCTCTCCGAGTGGTTGAAACTGCGCATCTGGCGCGACGGCAAAGTCCATCAAATGGAATTTCGTCACGGTGATCGCGTTGCCCCGCTCGCTGTTACCGGCACTACCGAAAAACGCGGTACCGAAGTGCATTTCATGGCGTCTAAAGAAACGTTCTCGCATATCGAGTTTCATTACGAAATTCTGGCTAAGCGGCTGCGCGAGCTTTCGTTTCTGAATAGCGGGGTGAAAATTGAGTTGATCGACCAGCGCAATGGCAAGAGCGAGAACTTCGCCTATGTGGGCGGCGTAAAAGGTTTTGTGGAGTACATGAACCGTTCAAAAACAGTTTTGCATCCGCGCATTTTCTACGCTATCGGTGAAAAAGAGGGCATGACCGTCGAAGTCTCGATGCAATGGAATGACAGCTATGGCGAATCTGTCCAGTGCTTTACAAACAATATTCCCCAGCGCGATGGCGGGACTCACTTGACCGGATTGCGCACGGCGATGACGCGTGTAATCAACAAGTTCATCGAAGAAAACGACTTTGCCAAGAAAGCTAAAGTTGAAACAACTGGAGACGATTTGCGTGAGGGTCTGACCTGCGTGCTATCCGTTAAGGTTCCAGATCCAAAATTTTCGTCCCAGACCAAAGACAAGCTGGTGTCGTCCGAAGTGCAACCAGTCGTGCAGGAAGTTGTTGCGACGAAACTCGCCGAGTATTTACTCGAAAACCCGGCAGATGCAAAAAGCATCTGCGGAAAAATTGTCGATGCCGCGCGCGCGCGCGAAGCCGCCCGCAAGGCACGCGAGCTCACGCGTCGCAAAGGTGTGCTCGATGGCGTGGGCCTGCCCGGCAAACTGGCTGACTGCCAGGAAAAAGATCCAGCCCTTTGTGAAATCTACATCGTCGAGGGCGACTCCGCCGGCGGCTCGGCCAAGCAGGGCCGCGACCGTAAATTTCAGGCGATCCTGCCATTGCGCGGCAAAGTACTGAACGTCGAAAAAGCGCGTATCGATAAAGTCATTTCGTCCGAACAAATCGCCACGCTCATCACCGCGCTCGGCGCCGGCATTGGCAAAGATGATTTCAATCACGATAAATTACGCTACCACCGCATCATCATCATGACCGATGCCGACGTCGACGGCGCGCACATTCGCACGCTGTTGCTCACCTTCTTTTACCGGCAGATGACGCAGCTCGTTGAAAACGGCTACATCTATATTGCGCAGCCACCGCTATACAAAATCAAGATGGGCAAGGAAGAGCGCTATATCAAAGACGAGCTTGAGCTCAAATCCGCGCAGTTGAAAAAAGCGCTCGCTGACGC
>JAYVXF010000037.1:0-8415 GCA_043793345.1 Betaproteobacteria bacterium
GATTTTTTCGCATGGCAAGGCGTGAGGAGGAGACATAGCATGGCCTATGGCAACGACGAACAACACCGCCATGCGGAAAAAGACGCCGTTTTATGTATCGCTATTTCTGAGTCGCGACACTAAGGCAAAACCAAACCCGACCGCGCTTTCACGATCGAAATATCGGAGGAATTAATCGCGCCGGATGCGTTCACATCAAATTTGAAATTGGCTGCATTTGCAATCTGACCGGAACGTGCCTTCACGCCGCTGATGTCGCTGGAATTCACCGAGCGCGAGCCATTCACGTCGCCGACCAGAAAGCCGAGCGATGCGGGAAAACTCCGCGTGTCTCCATTGACGCCGGTGAGTGCAACGGTGACGCGGGTGTTGTCGGGAAGAGTTGGGATGGTCACCGTGACAACAGTGCCCGTCGCAATCGCGGTCGCAGCCACCGGCGCATTTGCGCCATCGACCACGGTGACGCTACCGGTCGCGGTGATGTTGTCGTTGAAACTAAACACGACGGTGTGACCACTGCCGATGCTGCGCGGCTCGACCGTGATGGCGCCGGTGATCGCAGGCGTCGTGTCGATAGGGATATCGAATGCGCCAACCGCGCCGTGCGTTTTCCGTGACACCGCACCGACCAGCGATAGCGTGGGCGTCGACGATGGCGTGACGGTGGCGGTCTGCGATGCCGCACTCGCGCCGACGGCATTGCTGGCGGTGACGGCACAGGTATAGGCCGTGTTGTTGGTGAGGCCACTCACGGTGACAGGAGAGAATGTCGCCGACCCGGTGAGCGCACCCGGATTGCAGGTCGCGGTGTATCCGCTGATCGTCGCGCCGCCGTCAAACGCAGGTGGCGTGAAAGCAATGAAGGCCTGTGTGTTGCCGGGGGTGGCGGCACCGATGGTGGGTGCGTCAGGGACGACGGCGAAGGGTGTCACCAGCACCGGCGCCGAGCTGGTACTGGTGCCATAGAAATTGGTGGCGGTCACGGTGCAGGTGTATTCGATGCCGTTAACGAGGTTGGTCAATGCGATCGGCGAAGTTGCTGCACTCGCGGGTGAAGCACTTTGATTGCAGCTCGCAGTGTAGCTGGTGACCGGCGTGCTGCCCGCGCTCGCGGGTGGCGCGAAGGCGATGCTGACACGGTTGGTGCCGGCGGTGGCCGCGCCGATGATGGGGGCACTCGGTGCGGCACCGGTGATGGTGATCACATAGTCCCTTTGATCAAACGGCAAGCTCGCGTTGAACGCCCTGATGCGCACCGAGGACGAACCGAGCGCGGTCGGGATGCCCGAAATGACGCCCGCATTCGTATCCAGCGCAAGACCCGCCGGCAGTGGCGTGAGCAGCGCATACATGATGGTCGGGCTGCCGCTGGCGACGAAGCTGTGCGAGTAAAAAATATTCAGAAAACCGCCCGGCGGTGGCGCACTTTGAATCAACGCCGGACCGGCCAGTGGCATCACGAGACTGTCAATCCACGCGGCATCAGCACCTGCTGCGCCGGCACCATCCTTCGCATAAATCCAGCTCAGCGTGTGCGACCCGGCCGAGATCGGCACCGTCACGATTGCCCACGCGACTTCGCCTGACGCACAAGTGCCGCCGATATCCTGGGCAACACCATCGAGCAGAAAGCGCAAACAGTCGGCACCACTTTGACTCGACACGCGTCGCGCGAAGCTCACATTGCCGGCCGTGAAGTCACCGGTGAATTGAATCTGCGCGCTGCTCGCGTCTGCGGTGGGATTTGATTTCAGGCTGCACGGCGGCCCGAAAAACGAATCGCTGGCAACCGCCCAGCCCGGCGGCGGATTGGTCCAGCCGGTCAGCGGCAAGGTGCAGCCGACCGGAAAACTGTCGGTGTCCGCGTCGATGATGGTGACCGTGGCCGTTGCGGTCGTGCCGCCAGGCGCGCCAATGGAGACGCCACCGGTTGGCGTGTTGACGGTCACGGCAAAATTTTGCGGGCCGGTGCGTATCCTGTTTTGCGTAATCGGCACGGTGATGGTTTTGCTGCCGGTCTCACCCGCCGCCCAGGCGAGTACGCCGCTGGTTGCGGTGAAATCGGCACCCGCTGTTGCGGTGCCGTTGGACGTCGAAAAATTGATTGACACCGCGCCGCTCGCGCCTGCGTGACGCGCGACGGATAGTGTGACCGAACCGGCGCCTTCGTTAACGGAATAGGTGGCAGGCAAGAAAATGATCGTGCCGGGTCCATTGAGATTTACCGACATGCGGAAATTTGCGGTGCTGTCGCGGGTATCGTTGAGCGCCCTGAATTCCTGCTCAAACTCGATGTTGCCGGTCGCAGCGCCTAAGAAACTCACGCCCGGATTGGAAAAATACGCAATGCGCACGCAGTCAATTCGCGGCACTTGCACGTCACACTGTGCGCTGATTGCCATGACGGTGCGGAAGCGATTGGATATATCGACGTAGCCATGTGCGTAGTTGATTGCGGTGGAGATGGCGCTGCCTTCGGGCGTGACCGTTGTGCCGGTATTGCCATCATAAATATCGTGCTGCAAACCCATGTTGTGGCCCAGCTCGTGGGCAAAACTGTAGTTGCCGGTCGCGCAATTGCGGTCGACGACGTTGAACGCTTGACTTGCAAAGCTTAGCGATTCATTCAACATCAGATTCGAGAGGCCACAGCCGACCGTATAGTTTCCCCACAGGCTCACCACGTCGGCCGCGTACAAATCGCGCAGCCGGTGAACGTCATCCATGAATCCATCGCTGGTGCCTTGCAGGCGCGCGAGGTCGGTCGCGAAATCAACTTCCGCGTAATTGACCTCGCCCGCGTAGACCAGGCGCACACGCTGCGTCACACCGCTATTTGCGTAGGCAAGGTTGGTCTCGGTGATACCGAGATTGACCAGCGAATTCATTGCCGCGGTGCTGCCCTGCGAGATGCGCGCGGCGGTCGTGTAGACCACCATCACGTCGATGATGGAGCCATCGTCGAGGACGGTATTCACTGCAGCCTGAGGCGGTGTGGGACCTTTAGTGCTCGCAGGCGTGCTGGGCAGACTCAGCTTCGCGCTGGCTGTGGTGGCAGCAGACGATACCGCGTGATCAAGCGGAAACGCGCGTCCATCGATCTCCTGCATCACGTGGCCCGCAACGCCGACGTTTCTGATCTGATATTTTTGGTTAAGCACGTTGACGTTGCCTGACACCACGCCATTTTCTTCGACGATCACTGCGCTGCTCAAGGCAATGCCCGGCACCGTGCCGATGTAGGCGATGCCGTTACGACCAACGCGCTCGGTGCGGGTGACGAGCACCAGCAGTGCCGCGTCGTCGAAAAATGTGATGCGGATTGTTTGCGGCGCTTCGACCAGATCAGTGCGCAGTTTTTCCAATAGCGCGATATCGAGTGCCACCGGCCGGCTGCGGATAATTTCGCGTGACTGCGTCGCGCGGGACGCATCAGCATTGGGCAGTGTTGTGGATTTTGCTGCACCGGTGAGGACAAGATTCGGGATTTCGTTATCAATTGACGGCTGCCCGGTGATCTCGGCGGCGCGCGTGTTGAGCGCGCACGCTGCGAACGCGATCAACACGGAACAAAAGAAAATCTTGATTGAAGAAGACTGCATTGATTGCCTGTGTGAGGAAGCGTATCGGCACGTTTGAATGTTGCATGATTCAAGCGTGTTGATGAAGTGGTATGCGCCATTGTGCCATTCGAACGATGTAAATTTTTAATACAGAACGCGCGGCGATCAAAGAACCGATGTCATATGCGGTGCGATTCAATCCGATGTGGCGCAAATCAGGTTGATCATCACACTAAAAAATTGTCATTTCGACCGCAGGGAGAAATCTGCTGTGCATCCGTTTACACAGCAGTCAGGAATATTGACGACAATATTCATCGTGAACCGTCATTCCCGCGAAGGCGGGAATCCAAGTTTGCCTTCGTTACCTTGGATTCCCGCCTTCGCGGGAATGACGAACCCTGATTTGAAACTGTCGCCATTATTTCTGACTGATGAGTAAAACGCACAGCAGATTTCTCCCTGCGGTCGAAATGACGGTGGATGTATGGTGTACATATCACGTTGAATCAAATCCTGTCATCTGCCGATTGGCGTTGCGATGGCGGTGAGCCCCAGCCACACACAAGCTTTACTAACGGCTATGCATCACATTTGGTGTACGACCGATCACCTTGCGACAGGTTAAAATCCTGTCATGTCCACCACCGCGCCACCCGCCGCCACCTTCAAGTCTGACGCGACCATTATTTCGCTGGTTGGTTTCGCGCACGGCACATCGCATTTTTTTCATTTGATGTTGCCACCGTTGTTTCCGTGGTTCATGCGCGACTTTGGGCTCGGCTACACGCAGGTCGGCTTGTTGATGACGACGTTTTTCATCGTGTCGAGCGTTGGCCAGGCGGTTGCGGGTATTTGGGTGGATCGCTTCGGCGCGCACCGCGTCCTGTGTGCCGGCGTGGGGCTGCTGACGTGCTCCGGCGTGTTGGTCGCGCTGGCAGCCAATTTTGCCGGCTTGATCGCAGCGGCCGCGGTCGCAGGCGTGGGCAACAGCGTATTTCATCCGGCCGATTTTGCGTTGCTCAATCGGCGCGTTTCTGCGCAGCGTTTGGGCCACGCGTTTTCGATGCATGGTCTCGCGGGCAATATCGGCTGGGCGACCAGCACGATTGTGATGCTGGCGCTGGCAACGGCATTCGGCTGGCGCGCAGCGGGATTGGGTGCGGCCTTGTTCGGCGCGGCGTCGCTCACGCTGCTGATCTGGAAGCGCGATTTGCTGCGCTATGAATTGCAGTCGGCCGCAAAAATGGCAAGCGTCGATTCCGCGCGCGCCGATCAGGGCACTTGGGGGTTTTTGCGCACTTCACTCGTGTGGTATGCGTTCGCATTTTTTTTCTTTTCCACATTCGGTTTCGGCGCGTTGCAAAATTTTGCGCCATCGTTGCTGCGCGATCTTTACGGCCTCTCCATCACGGCGGCGACCTCGGCGCTGACTATTTATCTCATTGGTAGCTCGATGGGTCTGGTGTGGGGCGGCTTCCTCGCCAAGCCGGGCAAGCAGCACGAACGCACCGTTGCAGCCGCGCTGGCGAGTGGCGCGGGTCTTGCGCTGGTATTATCGGCAGGCTCGTTACCCGGCTGGCTGGTGCTGCCGATCATGGCACTGATGGGTTTTGGCATCGGTATCGCCGGGCCATCGCGTGACCTGCTGGTGCGCACCGCGACCAAGGCGCGGCTCGGCGAAGGCGCGTTCGGCCGCGTCTACGGCATGGTTTATTCGGGGCTCGATGTGGGGCTCGCGGTGGCACCGATTGCCTTTGGCTTGCTGCTCGACAATCATCTGCCCATGCTCGTATTTGTCGGCTTTGCGATCTCACTGGTACTGGCGATTTTTGCGGCGGCGGCGCTGGGGAAAGTGGTGTTGGCATCGGTGCCGGGTGCTGCTTTGAGCGCGGGGAACTTCTAATAACCTCAACGTTGTCTCCCCGGCGAAGGCCGGGGTCTAAGTTTGCCAGCAGTATTAGTTACCTATAAAACTTGGAGTCAAAGCATGCTTTGACGCCTTCGCCGGTACGACAGGGTTTTTAGAAGTTCCGCGCGATGAAACACTAGAGTCGGCGCGGATTTCCAAGCCATTTGTGGCTGGGAGCCGCGCCAGTGCTAGGCTTCTGCTTAACGCCATGAGTATTGTGTGAGGTAATTTTTTAACCAACGCGTACTCGCATCATATTTTTTCCATCCACAAAAATAATATTTTGACTGCCAGCCCACCGCGCGCAAGCACGCAACCCTTACTCCCCTACGCTGTGCTCGGCGCAGCAGTGCTGATCGTCTCCAGTGCCGCCATCCTGATTCGCTACGCGCAGGCCGAGGGCGTTCATTCGATCACCATCGCGGCGTGGCGACTAACCATTGCCGCGTTGTTGTTGTGGCCGCTGGCGTGGACCAAAGCATCGAAAGAAATCCGCGCATTTCGCGCGTCAGATTGGCTGCTTGGTGGCGTGGCGGGGGTATTTTTGGCGGTGCATTTCGCGGCGTGGATTTCTTCGCTTGCCTACACCTCAGTCGCCAGCAGCACGGCGCTGGTATCGACCAACCCGATCTGGATCGCGCTGGTGTCGTGGCTGTTTTTTCGTGAGCGTCCCGGCACGTGGTTAGTCATCGGTGTCGCCGCCGCAATTGCCGGTAGTGCGTTGATATTCTTTTCCGACGCGCGCCTCGCTACAGGTGCGGGCGGCAGCAATCCCGTGCTGGGCAACATTCTCGCGGTGACGGGCTCGCTCACCGTCTGCGGCTACCTGCTGATCGGGCGCCGTTTGCGCAGAACGATGTCGCTGCTTCCCTACGTCTGGCTGGTCTACTCGAGCGCGGCGGTGGCGTTGCTGCTAACTGCAGTGGTGAACGGAATTCCGCTCACCGGTTTTTCGCGAGCCGCATGGCCGTTCCTGGTTGCGCTCGCCATCGGCCCGCAGTTACTCGGCCACAGCGCGATCAATTGGGCGCTGAAACACGTCTCCGCCACCTTCATCGCCATCACCATTCTGGGTGAGCCCATCGGCTCAGCCTTGCTTGCGTGGCTGATTTTTGGCGAACGATTTGCGCCGCTGCAACTGGCGGGGTTTGCGGTGTTGCTGGCGGGGATTTATCTGGCTTCGCGGGGGGAGGGCAGAGGCGAGTCGGTGCGTACCAGCGTCGAGTAGCGCGAAGGCTTGGATAGCGGTCGCTTATAATGAAGTTATTCTTTTCCCACGCCGGTTTCCGACGCATCTCTCATTGATCCTGATCGATATCATCATTCCGGTGTACCGTGGCGCAGCCGAAACGCGCGCGTGCATTGAAAGTGTGCTGGCCGCAAAAAATACGCAGGCTGCCGAAATTGTCGTGATGAACGATGCCAGCCCGGAGCCGGAAATCTGCGCGTACCTCGCTGAATTGGCTGCAAGCGCCCGCATTACTTTGCTCATCAACGAATCCAATCTTGGCTTCGTTGCAAGCTGCAACCGGGCGATGCAATTGCACACCGGACGTGACGTTGTGTTGCTCAACAGCGATACCCTCGTCACCGATGGCTGGCTCGACAGGATGGTCGCGTGTGCGGCCGCGACGCCGCAGACCGCGAGCGTCACACCGTTTTCGAATAGCGCGACCCTCTGTAGCTATCCACGCATCGCGGTCTCCAACGTGTTGGCATCGGGGCTATCGCTTCGCGAGCTCGACGCATTGTTTGCGACCGTCAACGCCGGTCGTTACGTGGAGATTCCCACCGGCGTAGGCTTTTGCATGTTGATGACGCGCGCCGCCATCGATACCATCGGCATGTTCGACACAGAGGCGTTCGGTCGTGGCTACGGCGAGGAGAACGACTGGTGCATGCGCGCCACAGAGCAAGGTTTTGCGCACCTGCTGTGCGGTGACGTGTTTGTCTATCATAAAGGTGAGGTGTCCTTTGGTGGGGACGCTGCACCGGGCAAGCAGCAGGCGCAGTCCGTCATCGACGCGCGATACCCGTCATATCGCGAATTGATCGCGCGGCATCTTGCGGAGGATCCCGCGCGGGTGCTACGGCGTCGCGTTGATCTGGCAAGGCTTGTTGCCTCAAGCCGGCCACGGGTTTTGTTCATTACGCATAACTGGGGTGGCGGCACCGAGAAGCACGTCACCGATCTCGCCGCGCTGGTGTCTGCGTCGCTGGAAGTGCTGGTGTTGAAGCCGCATGACGAGCAAAGCCTGTCGTTGCGTTGGTTGCGCGATGGCGAACAGTTCGAAGCCTTCTTTGAAAGCCGCAAAGACCCGGAAGAACTTCTGCAAGTGCTGCGTGCAATCGGTATTTCGAGAGTGCATCTGCACCATGTTCACGGACTTCCCGTCTACGTTCTCGATATACACGGTGCTCTGGGTGTACCGCTCGACATCACCTTGCATGATTATTTCCCGGTGACCTCGCACTTCCACCTAGGGCCTGGTGGGTCGGTTGATTCGGATGCCGACGTGCCGACAAGCGACTGGGGCTTTTCTGATGTCCAATGGCGCAGCAGCATGAACGCCTTGCTCAAGTCTGCAGCCCGCGTGATCGCACCGTCGCAAGACCTCGCACGGCGCATGCATGAGTACTTTCCGGAGATTGAGTTTCAGGTGCGCGGGCATCCCGATTTTGCCGCTCAGCCGACCGCTGACCCACACAAAGTGTTGGTGCTTGGCGGACTTACCATCGTGAAGGGCTTGAAGGTTTTGGAAGCGTGTGCGAAGGACGCGCGCGCGCGCAACTTGCCGTTATTTTTCAAATTGATCGGCCATACGGCAGAGCCCATCGCCAGATTTCCAGAGGTACCGCTTGTCATCGGTGGAGCCTATCGGGAAGCGGATCTGGAGCAACTGATTGCGCTTGAAAAAGCGGATGCCTTTCTATTTCCAG
>JAYVXF010000038.1:0-2530 GCA_043793345.1 Betaproteobacteria bacterium
CGAGGGATTCGAACCCTCGATGCAGTTTTTGACCGCATGCTCCCTTAGCAGGGGAGTGCCTTCGACCACTCGGCCAGGTCTCCGGGCTGCTGCTCTAACCTAACGCTTGCGCGAAGGGCGAATTGTACGCGTTTCCCCCTGCCGCCGTCAAAACGAATTGCCTTAATCGCTATTTCAGCTCTTTCAGCAGAAATGAATATTGCAGCGCCGTGCGATACGCCAGCTGCGCATTGTTCGCCGACCCGGCGTGGCCGCCTTCAATATTTTCGTAGTAGAGCACCTCGTGGCCCTGCTCCTGCATTCGCGCCATCATCTTCCGTGCGTGGCCGGGATGAACGCGGTCATCGCGGGTGGAGGTTGCGAACAAAATTTTCGGGTAACGCACGCCCGCTTTTACGTTTTGGTAAGGCGAATATTTCGACAGGTAGGCCCACTCTGCGGGATCGTCCGGATTGCCATATTCAGCCACCCACGAGGCACCTGCCAGCAGCTTGTGGTAGCGCTGCATGTCGAGTAGCGGCACGCTGCACAACACGGCTCTGAACAATTCCGGCCGCTGCACCGCGACCGCACCGACCAGCAGCCCACCGTTGCTGCCGCCAGAAATAGCGAGATGACGTGGCGCGGTGATTTTTTTGCCAATCAGATCCTCTGCGACTGCGATGAAATCGTCGAACACTTTCTGGCGGTTCGCTTTCAGACCCGCCTGATGCCAGCGCGGGCCAAATTCACCGCCACCGCGAATGTTGGCCACGACATACACGCCGCCATTGTTTAGCCACGCATTGCCGACCGCCGCTGAATAGCTCGGCAGTAACGATATTTCGAAGCCGCCGTATCCGTACAGGAGCGTCGGATTGTTGCCATCAAACTTGGTGTTTTTATTCATCAGCACAAAATACGGAATGTGCTCGCCGTCCTTCGAGGTCACATCGAATTGCTCGACTTTATACGGGCTCGCATCAAAGAACGCCGGTAACGATTTCAACACTTCGCGTTGGTCACTGCCAGCGGTCGCCAGGAACAATGTCGATGGTGTCAGGTAATCTGTCATCGTGAGGAAATAATCGTCAGACTCATCCTCGTCAATTGCCGACACCGCGACCGTGCCAACACCCGGCAGCGCAATGGCCCGACGCAGCCATTTGCCGTTTTTATTTTGCACTTCAACCAGACGATTTTTGACGTTATCAAGTTCGTTCAACAGCAAATAGTTTTTGGTCAGCGTCCACCCGGCGAGCGACTTGCGATCGGTTGGCTCGAACAGCACATCAAAATTTCGCCCGCCTTTCATGAAGCGCTCAAAGTCAGTCGCAATCAAGGCGCCTTGCGGGTACGTCTTGCCGCCGACTGTCCACGCCGATTTCAGCCGCACCCAAAGCAGGTTGCCGCGATAGCTGGCATTGGCGTCGCCAGGCACGTCGAGCCTGGTGAGTTTCGCGCCCTCCCGCAGGTACAGCTCCGAGGTAAAAAAGGTGACGGCGCGTTGCACAAACTGGCGCGACTTGTAGCCCTTTTGATCGACCTGAAATGCGGAGACGCTGATGTCGGCATCTGCTCCCTCATAAATTAATTTTGCATCGACCAGTGGCGTGCCGCGCTTCCATTCCTTGGCAATTCGGGGATAGCCTGACTTGGTCATGGTGCCCGCGCCAAAGTCGGTTTGCACCAACAAGGTATCGCGATCCGCCCAGGACGCGTCACCCTTGGCTTCCTTCAACTCGAAACCACCAGCGACGAATGATTTGGTCGGCATGTCGAATTCACGCGCGACGTTTGCATCCGCGCCACCCCGCGACAGGTTGATCAGACAGCGGTCGTAATCGGGATATAGGCAGCTCGAGCCTTTCCACACCCAATTCTCTTTTTCGTTTTTCGCCAGTTGATCCAGATCGAGTACCGTTTCCCAGGCTGGTTCGGATTTCTTGTACTCGTTCATGGTGGTGCGCCGCCACACGCCGCGAATATTTTTTTCGTCCTGCCAAAAATTATAAAAAAACGCGCCGCGTTTTCCGACGCCGGGAATGCGTGCCCGCGAATTCAATACTTCAAGCGTCTTGTCGCGAATGGTGGCGAACAGCGGTTCTGCTTCGAGCAGTTGTTGTGTCTTCGCGTTCTGCTCTTTCACCCAGGCAATTGCCTTTTCGCCGCCGACATCTTCGAGCCAGAGGTATGGGTCTTCTTGTGCTAAGGCGGCGGTGTTCATCAATGCAATTCCTAACGCTGCACACGCAGCAATTTTTGATGTTCTTCTATTACACATGGCGGGATCCTGAAAATAACGAAGCCGCGCTTCATTGAGTTTGGCGCGGCAACGGACGAAAGAAACAAAACGCTATGTCGGCAGTTTATCCAACTCAAAAACCTGATGCAATGCGCGCACCGCCAGTTCCATGTACTTTTCATCCACGACGACCGAGGTTTTAATTTCAGAAGTCGAAATCATTTGAATGTTGACATTCTCCTTGGCCAGACATTCGAACATCTTTGCCGCCACCCCCGCGTGCGAGCGCATGCCGATGCCGACCAG
>JAYVXF010000039.1:0-8359 GCA_043793345.1 Betaproteobacteria bacterium
CTGTCGACGGGCCCGTCGACAGGCTCAGGGCGACCGGAGAAAAATGAAATTTCGATCAATGCGGAAGCAAAAGTGCGAATGATCGGCATGGCCGACGGCGATGGTCGGCGGTTGATCAATCTCGTTGAGCAGCTTGCGATCGCGGCTGAAAATAGCGGCGCAACAATCATCGACACCAAGTTCGTTGAAAGCGTGCTCGCCACTGCTGCGCGGCGTTTCGATAAAAGTGGTGAGGAGTTTTATAACCAGATTTCAGCGTTGCACAAAAGTGTGCGCGGCTCCGATCCCGATGCTTCGCTGTACTGGTTTTGCCGCATGCTCGACGGTGGTGCTGATCCGCGTTACCTCGCGCGGCGCATCATTCGCATGTCGGTCGAAGACATTGGCCTGGCCGACCCGCGCGCGCTCGACATCACCATGCGTGCCGCAGAGGTTTATGAGCGGCTCGGCTCGCCCGAAGGCGAGCTGGCGCTGGCCGAGGCGGTGATTTATCTTGCCATCGCCGCAAAATCAAACGCGGTCTACACTGCCTACAACGAAGTGCGTGCCTTTATCGCAAAGGACGGCTCGCGCCCGGTGCCGCTGCATATCCGCAACGCGCCGACCAGGCTCATGAAAGAGCTCGACTACGGCAAGGGCTATCGCTACGCGCACGACGAGCAGGGCGGCTACGCGGCGGGTGAAAATTATTTGCCGGAAGGCGTTGCGCAGCATGCTTGGTATCGGCCGACGAATCGCGGGCTGGAAGCGAAGATCGCCGAAAAACTTGCGCAATTGCGTGAACTTGATACAAAATCTGATTCATGAATATGTTCGTCAAACCCCTGCGCAACAATCCCTCAAGCCGCTCCTCTCGATCTACGTAGCGCTCGCCTTTGATCGCCTGATGAGGGCGTGCGCAAATCCCAGTTTTTCCAAATAGTAATTCGATTTCTCTAACAACAGATTAATAACCGCGCCGTCATTCCCGCGCAGGCGGGAATCCAATTTTCTTCGAGCAAACTTGGATTCCCGCCTTCGCGGGAACGACGGATATTAAGAGAACCGCAAAGAAATAAGGAACACCCCATGTTAGACATTCAACAACTCCGCAAAGATTTACCCGCCGTCGTCGCTGGTTTGGCGCGACGAAATATTGCCTTCGACGAACAAACATTTCGCAGCCTTGAAGACCATCGCAAACAATTGCAGACGATGACCGAACAGCTGCAAGCCAGGCGCAATGCGGCTTCCAGGCAGATTGGCATTCTGAAATCAAAAGGCGAGGACACCGCTGGCGTGATGGCGGAAGTATCCGGCGTGGGCGATGAATTAAAGTCCAACGAAATCGCGCTCGCGGATTTGCAGGAAAAACTCAGCGGCTTTTTACGCACCATCCCCAACATCCCGCGCGCCGAAGTTCCAAGCGGAAAAAGCGAAGCAGACAACGTCGAAGTGCGGCGTTTCGGCATGCCACGCACCTTCGATTTCACGCCGAAAGACCACGTCGATATTGGCGCGGGCTTGGGTGGGCTCGATTTCGAAACGGCCGCAAAGCTAAGCGGCGCGCGCTTCTCGGTGTTGAAGGGTGGTGTCGCCAGAATGCATCGTGCGCTCGCGCAATTCATGCTGGACGTTCACACCACCGAGCACGGCTACACCGAAGTTTACGTGCCCTACATGGTCACCGGCGAAGTGGCGGATGGCGTGTCGTCGCTGGCAAAATTCAAAGATGATCTTTTCAAAATCGAGGGACGCGATCTTTATTTGATCCCGACGGCTGAATATCCGGTGACCAATTTCGTGCGCGACACCATTGTCGATATGAAAGATTTGCCCTTGAAGTACGTGTGCCACAGCCCGTGCTTTCGTTCGGAGGCCGGCAGCTATGGCAAGGATACACGCGGCATGATTCGGCAGCATCAGTTCGACAAGGTCGAGATTTTGCAGATCGTGCATCCGGATAAATCAGCCGACGCGCATGAAGCACTGGTCGCGAACGCCGAATCGATTTTGCAAAAATTGCAGTTGCCCTATCGCACCATGCTGCTCTGTACCGGTGACATTGGCTTCGCATCCGCGCAAACGTATGACCTCGAAGTGTGGCTGCCCGCGCAAAATACCTATCGCGAAATTTCATCGTGCTCGAACTACGAAGCCTTCCAGGCGCGGCGCATGATGGCGCGCTTCAAGGATGAAAAAGGCAAGACGCAGAATGTACACACGCTCAATGGTTCAGGTTTGGCTGTGGGGCGCACGCTGGTTGCGGTGCTGGAAAATTATCAGAATGCGGACGGCAGCGTGACGGTGCCGGCGGTGTTGGTGGCGTATATGGGTGGCGTCAAGAAGCTGGACGCGGTCAAGGAGAGATTCGCGCTTTGAATTACCGCGCGATGCTGGCAGCTGCGACCTCCTTCCCCCGCTTGCGGGGGAACAACCACAAGGGTTGCGCCGGGCCGGGATGGGGGTGCCGTTGAAAATGGAGCGTCATCATTGGCATCGCCCCCATCCCAACCTTTCCCCGTGGCCGGGGGAAGGGGTCAACTAGTTACGAGCGCGCGTCTTCGGTGAGTTCATATCAGCCTCTGGACTGGCGCAACCGCTGTAGCTGCGCGCAGTGGGCGAAATAATTTTTATGACCACAACACTCATCATCATCCGGCACGGAGAAACCTTCTGGAACCGCGAGCGCCGCATTCAGGGCCATCTCGACAGCGCGCTCACACCCGAGGGCATCGCGCAGGCACAGGCATGCGCGACGCGCCTCGCGACGGAAAAAATCGATGCCGTTGTCGTAAGTGATCTTAACCGCGCGCAACACACGGCAAAAATTCTCACCGCTGGGCGCGCGCTGTCGATGAACTCTGATGTCTCGTTACGCGAACGCAGCTTTGGCAGCGGCGAGGGAATGACCTACGCCGATATGGATACAAAATATCCGCAGATGTTTGCGCAAACGGGTCTGGTCGATGCTGAATTCACGCTGCCCGATGGCGAGACGCGTGCCGACTTTCACGCGCGGGTGAAGACTTCAATTGAAAAGCTGGCGGCGGCGCACGCAGGCAAATGTCTGCTCGTCGTCACCCACGGCGGTGTGCTGGGCGTGATCTATCGCTGGCTAAATGAAATGGCTATCGCCAGCGCACAGCGGGTGGCGATTCCCAACGTCGCGTACAACCGGATTTTAGTCGCGCCCGACGGCTGGAAGATCGAGGTGTGGGCGGACACGCGTCATTTGGTCGACCACACGGTTGAGGACGGCTGAGCTTTTTTCGGCACCGTGATTGCGGTGTCGTCCAATTGCAAATCGTAGCGAATGTCCATGTCGAGCGGCTTCTCCAGCCGCGTCACGATGTCGGTGTAGTTGCGGATGTTTTCGACGAACTGCACCGCCTCGTCGCCACGCGCAAAGCCATGTTTGAGTTGCTCATAATGCTCCGGGTCTTTTAATTTGAGATAGGTTTTTTTCACGTCGAGCCACGAGTCCGCGTTGAGCTTTAATCGCTGCGCCAATATCCGCGCGTCTTCCAGATGGCCATAGCCCTGATTGTAGGCCGCGAGTGCCAGCCAGATTCGATCCGGTTCGTTGATGCGGTTCGGGATGAGGTCGCGCAAGAGCCGAATATATTTCGCGCCACCGATGATCGATTCACGCGCATCCAGCCGGTTTTTTACTTTCATCCGGTCGGCCGTGTCCTCGGTCAGCATCATCAAGCCGCGCACGCCGGTCGGAGAAGTCGCTAGCGGATCCCAATGCGATTCCTGATAGCCGATGGCCGCAATGATGCGCCAATCGATCCCGGTGAGCTGCTGCGCCTCGTGAAAGAATGGACGCAGCTTGGGCAGCACGGTTTGAATTTTTTCGAGTATCGCTTCAGAGTCGACCGCCTGAATGCGATTGACGTGGCCGTAATAGCGGTCAAGCAAGCGCGTGAGTGTGCCGTTGCTGCGGATCTTGTCGAAAAAAAGCCTGACGCTTTGTTTCAAGTCATCGTCGGCAATCGGCGAAAATCCCCACGCCACTTTGTTTTCCAGACCGATATTAAAACCAACACCAACATCCGGATGCAGCCGCTTGCTCACCGCAAAAGCGCTGCTGTCGACCACGGCAAAATCACTTTTCCT
Organism: Betaproteobacteria bacterium; assembly: GCA_043793345.1. Taxonomy (GTDB): domain Bacteria; phylum Pseudomonadota; class Gammaproteobacteria; order Burkholderiales; family Usitatibacteraceae; genus UKL13-2. Next base: position 4,105 of record JAYVXF010000039.1, read on the forward strand.
TTCTTCGATGCGTTTCAATAAATCGTCAGGTTCGGATTCATGCGGGATCGCATCAATCGCGATTGATGGAAATTCGCCGGTCATTTCACGCAGCAGATCGTGCGCGGGGGTTTCGGCGATGACTGCAATGTGTTTGCCCGCAGCATCGCGCAGAGAGCGCGGCTTTGGATCGCCAAGCGCGTAAATCAATTGGTTTTGGGTAAGTTTGTAGCTCGGACTAAAGCTGAATCTTGATCGCAGCTCGACGCTGGGCGAAAGTCCTGCCGCCGCGATATGTCCGCGTCCCTCCTGTAAAGCGCTGAGCAGTTTTTGATAGCTAGTCATCACGATAAATTTCGGCACCACGCCGAGCTCTTTGGCAAACAGCGTGGCCAGATCGTGCTCGAAACCGGTTTGTGTTTCGTCACTTTTTTTTCCTGCCACCGGAATATCCTGCGTCGTGGTCGGGCCGCGCAGCGTGAGAATGACCAACTCGCCCGACACGCGCGGCGCCTTCAACGGTAACAACGGCAAGCGCAGCCATGCCGGCGCAAAGCTCGTCTGCCGCAGCGCGACGGTCGCAATGATAGCGACAACCGCGACCGCGAAGGCAATTAACATCGAGCGAAATGGTAAACGGCGTTGCATATTTTGTTGACGTGTTGTCCGCAAAAAATCCCGTGTCGAGTTTACGTGATGTTTCCCCTGCAATGAGATAATGAAATTCGTGCAAATAGCCGCATCAAGACATCGCTAAAAAAATGACCAAAAAAATAATTGCGCTGGTGCCAGCCGCCGGTACCGGTACCCGATTCGGCGACACGCTGCCTAAGCAATATCTCGATATCGCCGGTCATCCGCTGCTGTTTCATACCCTGCTTGCATTGTCGAAAGTGTCACGCATCGACAGCATCACGGTGGTGTTGTCGCCTGACGACAGTCACTGGAAAATTTTCCCTGCCCACTGGGCGTTGTTGGGCAATAAAATTTGGACAGCCAAGGTGGGCGGAAATTCGCGTAGCGCGACCATTGCCAACGGACTCAACGCAATCGCCAAAAACGAAAACATGGCAGCCGATGATTGGGTGCTGGTACACGACGCGGCACGGCCGTGCATACGGACTGAATTGATCGAGCAGTTTATCGATGAATTGGCAGATGATCCGATTGGCGGACTGCTGGCGTTGCCACTGAATGACACCATCAAATTTGATGACGGTAATCTGCGCGTAAAAAAAACCATTCCACGCGATGGTCTCTGGCGCGCACAAACGCCACAGATGTTTCGCTTAGGCCTGCTTCAACGCGCGTTGATCGCGTGTCCTGCCGCTACGGATGAAGCGCAGGCAATCGAGGCGCTGGGGCATCAGCCGAAACTGGTGATGGGCGATAGCGCCAATTTGAAAGTCACCTACGCGCCGGATTTGAAACTGGCGCGCATGTTACTCACTGAGGAATAAAACGATGAGCGCATTTCGCATAGGCCACGGCTTCGACGTGCATCAATTGGTGCCGGGCAGGGCGCTGATGATTGGTGGCGTGAAAATCGACCATCCGCGCGGCCTGCTCGGCCATTCCGATGCTGACGTGTTGCTGCATGCAATCGCGGATGCGTTGCTCGGTGCTGCGGGCATGGGCGATATTGGCAAGCACTTTCCCGATAGTGATGCCCGATATAAAGGTATCGACAGCCGCGCGCTGTTGCGACAAGTTGCCGCAAAAATTAGTGCAGCAGGTTTCACGGTAGGCAATGTCGACGCCACCATTATTGCCCAGGCGCCGAAGATGGCTCCGCATATTGCCGCGATGGTCGCCAATATCGCAGCCGATCTCGGCGTCGCTGTGTCGCAGGTGAATATCAAGGCGACCACGACTGAAAAATTGGGATTTACCGGACGCGGGGAAGGGATCGCGGCCGAGGCGGTTTGTTTATTGTGCGCGGCTTAATGTGCAGCATGGCATCACCGTCGCCGGTGTTCGCATTCGCACCCATCATTTTTCTGTCATTTCGAACCCGGCTTCACCGGGTGAGAAATCTGTTTTGTGTTGACCAAAAAGAAAAAGCAGATTTCTCCCTGCGGTCGAAATGACAGTTGATATAGCGCGGATGCGCTGTGCTGATTTTGCTCTGATCAATTTACCCCCATAATTTTTCCGTCATTTCGAACCCAGCTTCACCGGGTGAGAAATCTGCTTTGTGTTGACCAAAAAGCAAAAGCAGATTTCTCCCTGCGGTCGAAATGACAGTTGATATGGTACGAATGCGCATTGCGGTTTGTGTCCAGATCGATGTGGCCGCATAAGTTTTCTGTCATTTCGAACCCAGCTTCACCGGGTGAGAAATCTGCTTTGTGTCGACGAAAAGAAAAAGCAGATTTCTCGCTTCGATCGAAATGACAGTTGGTAGGGCACGAATGCGCATTGCTGATTTTGTCTACACCTATGTGCCCGCAAAAAATAGACAAACACTAGCACGGGCGCGCATCTTCAAGCACTTTCGTCCTGCGAGCCGCTCCAGTGCTTGATCTACATTTACAAAAATAAATGCTAGGCGTTGGTTTTATCACCACCATGGCTGCCGGTATTGTCCGATCCCGCGCCCGCAAGATTGCTCATGATGCGACGCGCAATCAGATGCAGCGGCGCCACCATTTCGGCGGCACCAATATCGATGGCTTCCTTGGGCATGCCAAAAACAATACAGCTTGCCTCGTCTTGCGCCAGCGTAAACGCGCCTTTTCTGCGCATCGCGAGCAGGCCTTTTGCGCCATCCTTGCCCATGCCGGTGAGAATCACGCCGATCGCATCCGCTCCTGCAGACTCGGCGGCGGAATGAAACAACACATCGACCGAAGGACGGTGCAGATTCACCGCCGCGTCGCTGCCGATTTTGATGCCGTAGCCGCGCGCGCCGAAGCGCTCCAGCCGCAAATGAAAACCACCCGGCGCGACATAGGCGTGGCCGGGCAACACCGGTTCGTTGTCTTCGGCTTCCTTCACGGTGATTTTGCAGAGTCCGTCGAGGCGCTTGGCAAAAAGCTTGGTGAAGGTGCCGGGCATGTGTTGCGCGATCAGGATCGGCGGGCAGTCTTCGGGCACCGCAACGAGGATGTCTTTCAAGGCCTCAGCGCCGCCCGTGGAGGCACCGATGACGATCACACGACTCTGTGTCGCCTCGACCGAGCGGAGCATCGGCAACACCGCATCCGCATCGACTGCACGGTTGATGTCGAGCGGCTGGATTTTGTCGCGCGCGGCGTACGCGCCACGGATTTTTTCAACGATCAATTGTGCGTAATCGTCGTCGTTGCTCTCGCCCGCGACGGGTTTGCCGACAAAATCGACCGCGCCCATCGCCAGCGCGCGAAAGGCGATATCAGAGCCCTCCTGGGTGTGGGAGGAGAGCATCACCACCGGCATCGGCTTCACGCGCATGAGGCGTTTCAGGAACGACAATCCGTTCATGTTGGGCATCTCGATGTCGAGTGTCAGCACATCGGGATTCAAGGAGCGGATCATTTCGCGCGCGATCAGCGGGTCAGGTGCGGCACCGACCACGATCATGTCCGGCTGCTCGTTGATGATCTCTTTGAGAATATTTCGGATCAGCGCTGAATCGTCGACCACCAATACTTTTATCTTCACTTGAATATCTCCACTTCACCACCCATGACCACATTGCGCAGTCGCAGGTTGTATTCGCTTTCACGATCCACAATCGTATGGTTGTGGAGCTCCTGGATTTTCTTGACCAGTACTTTACCGGTGCCGGGAAAGTAATAAAGTTTGCGCGGATGCACGCCCAGCAAATCCTGGGCGACAATTTTAATGCGCTCGTTGTGCAGATATTCGGTCACAAAATTGGCATTGGCCTCGCCGATGCTATTGACCGTGAACCCGCGCAGCACGTTACCGCCGCCGAATACTTTGGCTTCCATGTTTTCGCGGCGCGCGCCCATCTTCAGCAACTGGTTGATGAGAATCTCCATCGCAAACGTGCCGTAACGCGCCGACATCGAAACCGGATTGGTCGGGTCTTTATCGCGTTCACTGCGCGGCAGCATGAAATGATTCATTCCGCCGACACCGGCGCGCGGGTCACGCAGGCACGCGGTCACGCACGAGCCGAGCACGGTGACGAGCAGCATGTTTTTATCGGTCGCAAAATATTCGCCGGGCAAAATCTTTGCCGCCTCAAGGCCGAATTTGCGGTCGAAATAACGCACCGGCGAAGTTTCGCCGCGCAGGCTGCTGCGGTTGTCGTTAATGTTTTCGC
>JAYVXF010000040.1:0-8316 GCA_043793345.1 Betaproteobacteria bacterium
CCCCCCCCCCCCCCCGCTGTATCGATAGCTCGCAGCCTTTGTGGCTTTACGCTTTTTTGCTGTCTCGCGTTAAGCGTCCATTCGCATGCGGCCACAGTACCGGAGGTGTTTTATCCTCCAGAATCGGAACTGATTATTCTGCTCGATACCAAATCTGTACAAAAAATCGCGGACACGCCTGACGATGTTTTGCGAAGTGTCGCGTCAACATCCAAGACACCCGCAGAGCGAGCGTTATTTGTAGCACTCGGTTCGCCGGTCAAAGCGCGATACGTCATTTCAGAGCGTTTGAGCGTCGAGCAGTTACGGCTCTTTGGCACCGACTCGCCGCGCGTACTGCTCGATCATTTTGTTGTTTTGAGTTATGCAGACACAGCGACCGCCGAAACCAGCAGGATGATGCTCAATGGAAATAAGGGTATTGCCAACGTAAGTAAAAACGTCCGCTACCATTTTTCGGCGACGCCTAACGATCCGGGTTTTCAGTCGGGTCCGTTTGGGACGGGCTTCATGAATTACCAATGGGGGTTGCAGCAAATGAATTTCCCAGCGGCGTGGGATACGGTTAAGGGCAATGCATATGTGGCGGTGTTGGATATAGGCATCATGCTTGGCCACCCGGATTTGACGGCGAATTTCAAGCCTCAATTATCTGCAATTCTGGGTGGCACGAACTCGTTAGACGATGAAGTTGGGGCATTCGGTTACGAAACGACGAAAGGTCACGGAACGCACGTTGCTGGAATAATTGGCGCAAATACTAATAGCGGTGTTGGTGTAGCGGGCGGATGCTGGAACTGCGCATTGCTGATTGGCAAAATAAGCAGTACGGTCGACGGTTTGGGGCCACCTGACCTGTCAAGAGTTGCGGCTGGAATCACATATGCTGGTGACAGTGGTGCCCAAGTAATCAACATGAGTTTCGGGGGCTATGGGTCGCGCGCATGCGTTGCTGGTAGCACGGATTTACTGTGCGCGGCGATTGCGTCTGCAGTCAGCAGGAGTATCGTAATGGTGGCCGCTGCGGGAAATAACACCATGCAACGCGAGTATTCTCCACCATACATTGGACCACTGACCGGCGATGTACAAGAGCCCGCCAACCAGTTCCCAATTATTCCAGTCGGTGCGGTGCAGCCCACACTCGGCTCGCGAGGAAGGCTTTGGACAGAAACTCGCGTGCCGCCGCCGCCTTTACCAGCGAATGACGAATCTTTTAGTGGGTCATCGACTGGGCCATCAATGCAGAACAGGGGCGTTGTCGCGCCAGGCATGGACGTGTTTTCCACCATTTACACAAACAACAACTACAATGCCGGCGGCTTCTGCGGCGATTTTGTGGCGGGTAGCACTTCTATCGACGGATATGGGCCTTGTACCGGTACGTCGATGGCTGCACCACACATTAGCGCACTCGTCGGACTCATGCGCTCTGTCAATCCTTGGGTGACCTCAAACAGCATTGGCGTCTATCTGCGCGCTGCGGGCGACAACAGTACTTCCCCGAACCAACAAGAAGGCTACGGTTTGCCAAATGCGGCGACTGCCGTCCAGTCGATGGTAGGAACGAATGCGCAACGGCTCATTCCTTTGCTGTCGATGTACAGTAGCTCCGCGCAAAATCACTTCTACACAAGCGTACCGCAGATGGCAGCGGCGGCATATTATGGAACCTTGAAGCCACGCGTTTCGCCTTCGACGACCTACTCTTTCATCGGCACGCAACCGAGCGGATTTGGCTCCGTCCCTGACGGCTCGATCGCTGGCATTTACACCAGCGCACAAGCCTGGATAATCAACACGTACGTGAATCCCGTCGCGGCAAACCCGCTCGTACCATTGATCCGCCTGAGCTACAAGTGTGGCGATCCGGTGCCAACGCCGAACGCGGCATGTACAGCAAACGCCAACCATGTGGATCATGCTCTAAGCACCAATACCAACAATGAAATCACTGGGTCTGGTGGATTTATCTACGCAGGCTACCAAATCGATGGCGTCGAGGGATACATTTACGACGCCGCCGCCGCGCAACCGGTCGGCACCGAGAGCCTGCTACGCGCCTACAATCCAACTCTCGATGATCACGCCGTTTTTCCGCTGCGCGAGCAGTGCAATATGGCGGCACAAGGGTACACGCTTGATGTCACCAATCTCGGCTATGTGTATCCGGTGACGACATATCCGGCACCACCGCCATTGGCCGCCTCACTATTTGCCGTGAAATCGCGGAAGTCCCATGGCGCAGCCGGCACCTATGATCTTCCGCTTGATGTAAACATTCCGATTTGCGGACTTGTTTCAGTCGAGTCGCGCACTGGTGCATCGGGGCATCAGATTGTCTTCCAAATCAGCACGACTTTGTCCGGGCCATTCACAGCAACGGTCACTGATTCAAGCGGTACATCACTCGGTACTGCCACCGCAAGCACGGTCGGCTCCGAAGTCATCGTCAACCTTAGCGGCGTCGCGGATAACCGTCGCGCCAAAATCACTGTCATTCAAAATAGCAACGGTATGGTGATCGGCACCGTATCCATGGGCTTTCTGATTGGCGACGTCAACAGTAGCGGAAGCGTTAATTCCTCGGACATTACCGCCGTCAAAGCGCGTTCTGGCCAAGTCACCGATGCGACCAATTTCAGGTTTGATCTTGATGCTTCGGGCGCTGTCGGCTCGTCCGATATTTCGATGGTGAAGGCGCGGTCCGGCTGGATGTTGCCTAACTAACTGGGAGACTCACGTGAACAAAATATTTCTCCAGATTGCCACTGCGATTTATTGCACATTTGTTGCAACAACGTCGTTTGCGCAAGTACCCGTGGCGGTTCTGCCGACCGCTCCAAATTCGAGCGATACGATTTTGGTCAAACTGAATTTGGGGGTAACGCCTCCGCTATTTACCGGCGACGCATATCGCGTGGAAATGGTCGCAAATAGGATCCGGGTTATTCTTGGGTCGTACGACACACGATTCCTAGCGCCGTTCTCATTTGCCTTGAATGCCGAGATCGGAAAACTTCCTGCCGGGACTTACGCAGTCGATGCGTTCGATACGGATAAAGCGACAGGCAACCTCGTTCTGATTGGTTCGTCCAGTTCCTTCGTCGTATCAGATGGACGCATTGGCAAGACCAAGCCGTTCGTCAATTTGAATTTCGCCGACCACTGGTGGAATCCTGCCGAGTCAGGCTGGGGCTTGTTCATTTGGCACGACCGGCTTGATCGCCTGCTTGCAGCGTGGTTTACGTACGGCGCTGACAACAAACCGGTCTGGTACACAGTACAAGGTGGTGCGTGGATAAATTCTTACGAATACGAAGGCAAAATCTATCAAACCACGGGGCCAGTGTTTTCGTCATTTACCACGGGAAGCACAGCCGTCGCTCAACAGGTCGGCATCGCAAAATTAAGTTTCAACGCTGACAATACCGCAACCTTTACCTACACACTAAACGGTGTCATGCAAACCAAAAACATTACGCGATTTAAACCTTGAGCACTGGCGCGGCTTTCCTGATGTTTTCGACCTGCGAAGCCCGCCAATGCTAGACTTTTATCGCAATCAGTAGGTTATTACGATAGCAATTCGGCATGCTGAATCGATGCTCTTACGCGCATGGAGGCTTTAACCGGGTTCCGTGGAAAGTCCTTGGATCCCGTCTGCACGGGGATGACGTAAAGCGGAACAATGTGTCGATTGGCGGAAGCGAATCAAAGTGATGTGCACACCGGACGATCACTGTCATTTCGACCGTCGGGAGAAATCTGCTTTGCATCCATTCAAGCGCACAGCAGATTTCTCCCGACGGTCGAAATGACAATTTTTTAGTGTGATGATTAATCGCGTTTGCGTCACATCGGTTTGAACCGCACTATCGAATAGCCGCCTGCCTATTCGCGCTCCTCAATCCACGCCATCTGAATCGCCTCCAGTATTTTTTCCCCGGACTTGCCCGGGTCGTCATCGAACTCCGCCAACTCGCAGACCCACTGATGCAGGTCAGTGAAGCGGATAAGTTTCGGATCAACGTCGGGATACTTGTCGCTGAGTTGAATCGCGATTTCTAAACTGTCCGTCCATTTCAGCGCCATCAATGATTCTCCCGCGCGTGGTTGATCGTGTACTTGGGTATCTCGATCACCAGCGGCGTGTCGCGCACTTTCGCCTGACACGATAGCCGCGACAATGGTGTCAATCCCCACGCCATGTCGAGCATGTCTTCTTCTTTTTCTTCCTGCTCGTCGAGCGAATTGAGTCCCTCACGCACGATCACGTGACAGGTGGTGCAGGCACAGGATTTTTCGCAGGCGTGTTCGATCTCAATGTGATTGCGCAGCAAGGCGTCACATATCGTTTCGCCATTGGGTGCGTCGAATTCGAGACCGTTAGGGCAAAGCCTTTCGTGCGGAAGGACGTGGATTTTGGTCATGATGCGTTGAGGCTTTCGGTTTTGGTCTTGGCTGTTTCGTGCGTATTCACGGCGAGTGCCGCATCGAGTGTCTTGCCCTTAAGCGCTGCGGCCACGCCAGCGTCCATGCGGCGCGCAGCGAAATTTTCGGTGGCTTTTGAGACCGCCGCGATCGCCTCTTTAATGACGCGATGATTTTCGTTGGCGGTATCCGTTTGAAGCGCAACGAGGCTCGCCTCGATTTCTGCGCGCTCAGTGTTGTCGAGCAGCTTGTCGCCGTCTTTCGCCAACGCCGCGCGTACCGCTTCGATCAAGCGCGCTGCGTCTACGCGCTCTTCAGCGAGTGACCGCGCGTCGGCGTCCACTTTCGCGTACTGAAAACTGGCTTGCAACATGTCGGCAATTTCCGCATCGGTCAAACCGTATGAGGGCTTCACGTCAACACTTGCTTCCACACCACTCGTCATCTCGCGCGCGGCAACCGACACCAAGCCATCCGCATCGACCTGAAAGCTCACCCGAATGCGCGCGGCGCCCGCGACCATCGGCGGAAAGCCGCGCAGCGTAAAGCGCGCGAGCGAGCGACAGTCCTTCACCAGCTCTCGCTCACCCTGCACCACGTGAATCTCCATCGCGGTCTGGCCGTCCTTGAATGTCGTGAATTCCTGCGCACGCGCAACCGGGATGGTCGAATTACGCGGGATCACTTTTTCGGTTAATCCGCCCATCGTTTCGAGACCCAATGACAGCGGGATCACATCGAGCAGCAACATGTCATCGCCCGACTTGTTGCCCGCGAGTACGTTCGCCTGAATCGCCGCGCCGATCGCGACAACTTTATCCGGATCCAGATTATTGAGCGGCGCTTTGCCAAAGAAATCGGCGACCGCGCGTTGCACATGCAGCATGCGCGTTGCCCCACCAACCATGACGACACCGTCGATATTTTCATTGCTAAGTTTTGCGTCGCGCATCGCCTTCTTGACCGGCACCAGCGAGCGCTCCACAAGTGTTGCCGTCATGGCGTGAAACTCGGCGCGCGACAGTTTGACGTTGAGCGTTTGCCCGTATGAGAGCGACACTTCTGCATGCGCATCGGCGTCAATAGTGAGTTGTTCTTTCACCTCACGCGCGGCCATCAACAATCGGCGCAAATCCTTGTGGTTCGCACCCACCACGCCGTGACTTTTTCGCCAATGCGCAGCGATGGCCTGATCGTAATCGTCGCCACCGAGTGCCGCGTCACCGTTGGTCGCCAATACTTCAAATACGCCGCGCGTTAATTTCAGTATCGAAATATCGAACGTACCGCCGCCTAAATCGAACACCGCAAAAGTGCCCTCGCTTTCGTTATCAAGCCCGTAGGCAATCGCCGCTGCGGTCGGCTCATTCAATAGCCTTAATACGTTGATGCCCGCGAGTTTCGCGCTATCCTTGGTGGCCTGGCGTTGCGCGTCGTCAAAGTACGCAGGCACCGCAATCACCGCACCGACCAGCTCGCCACCCAGCGCGTCTTCAGCCTGCACACGCAGCACTTTCAAAATTTCTGCGGACACATCAACGGGTGATTTCACGCCCGCAACGGTTTCGATTTTCACCATGCCCGGTGCATCGACAAACTTGTACGGGAGCGCGCCGTATTTGGCGACATCCACCAAGCCACGACCCATGAAACGCTTGACCGAAACAATGGTGTTGGCGGGATCCTCCGCCTGCTCGGCTTTCGGCTTGGCGCCAACTTCAAATCGCCCATCGGCAAAATAGCGCACCACGGACGGCGTGAGTTTGTCGCCGAGGTCATTGAGCAACACCTCAGCAATACCGCTTTTCACCGTCGCGATAAGTGAATTGGTGGTGCCGAGATCGATGCCGACGGCCAGACGATGTTGATGCGGTGCGGTGGATTCGCCGGGTTCGGCAATTTGCAGGAGGGCCATTGCTAATGAATGCCTTTGATCGGCTGACCGTAAGTAAACTCGACGATGTGTCCGTCGGGATCGCGCAGCATTGCATAAGAACCAACACTGCCGCCTTCATCACGCAATGCGCGATGCAACACATTCAGCGATTTGCCGAGATTCGCCTTGACTTCCACTTCCTCACGGCTATCGCACTGGAACGCAAGGTGGTCAAGGCGATCAGTCACTTTGCCCTCCTCGATCACAAATACAAACGGTGGGTTCGCTTTGTCGGCGCCGCGTGGCCCGATCCAAACGGTGGAACCGCCCTCGCTGCGGCGATCACGCACGACTTCCATCTCACAAACATCGCGGTAGAAGGCAATAGACCGATCAAAGTTGGAAACAGTAAACGTTAGGTGTGTGAAGTGCGCTGCCATTTTTGTCTCCGATCAGTTTTCAAGTTCGCCCACTGCATCATCAATCTCTTCGCCGAGTTTTTCGAGGAAGCGAAGTTTGCGCACCGTGTTCCTGGCGTCAGGCAAATCATTTTCATTCGCAAGTTGTTCGCTCAAACGCAAGAAAAGATTTTTTTCTTCAGCACGTTTGGTGCTCGCCAACCCGGCAAGAGCATCTTCATCCTTTGCCGCTTTTGCCGCCACCACCGCCTCACGCCACTCCATTTGCTGCATCAAAAATTCCAGCGGCATGGTGGTGTTACGTTCTTCTTCGGTATCGATTCCGTTAAGAGACAAAAAATATCGCCCACGATTCAGGGGGGACTTTAACGTGCGGTACGCTTCATTCGCCTGCGTTGCCCACTGCGCGGCGAGGCGTTTTTCTGCATCGCTCGCGGTAACAAACCGATCAGGATGTACCTCACGCTGCACTTCGCGGTACGCGCGCTCAAGCGTTGGCGTATCGAGTGCGTAGGCAAGAGGCAGATCAAAAAGCGCGTAGTGGTTTTTGGAGAAATCAGGATTCATATCGCGTAAAAAAGGGGCGCGCATTGTGCCGCCCCGGAACCTCAACAAACGATTTTCCCTTTGGAGATCGGTGCGACTAGTGTCTTCAAGATGCAAGGATCAACACAGTGTTGAGTCCGTCATTCCCGCGAAGGCGGGAATCCAAGTTCGCACACAGAGCACCGCTTAAGGCAGCTTGGATTCCCGCCTTCGCGGGAATGACGGCGTATGGAAATATCAACCGCTAAACGTTAAACGACTCACCACACCCGCACTTATCTTTCTCCTGCGGATTGTTGAATTTGAAACCTTCATTCAATCCTTCGCGGACAAAATCGAGCTCGGTGCCGTCGATGTAGGCCAGACTTTTCGGATCGACAAACACTTTTACGCCGTGACTTTCAAACGCCTGATCGCCGTCGTTCGCGGCATCGACGAATTCGAGTTTGTAGGCCATGCCGGAACAACCCGTGGTGCGCACGCCGAAACGCACGCCCAATCCACGCCCGCGTTTGACGAGGTAGTTCTGCACGTGATTTGCGGCGCGATCTGTGAGGGTGATTGCCATGGTTGTTTGATCCTTAAGCTGCTATTTGCTCGGCGGCGGCGATGACGCTCGGGTGTTTTGCTTTGTAGTCTGCAATCGCTGCCTTGATCGCATCTTCGGCAAGAATCGAGCAGTGTATTTTCACCGGGGGCAGCGCCAGTTCCTCTGCGATCTGCGTGTTCTTGATTTGGCCCGCTTCGTCGATCGATTTGCCTTTCACCCACTCGGTGACGAGCGAGCTCGATGCAATCGCCGAGCCGCAGCCGTAGGTCTTGAACTTGGCATCCTGAATGATGCCGTCCGGACCCACCTTGATTTGCAGTTTCATCACGTCGCCGCAGGCGGGCGCGCCGACCATGCCGGTGGCAATGCCTTCTTCATCTTTGCTGAACGAACCAACGTTACGGGGATTTTCGTAGTGATCGATTACTTTTTGTGAATATGCCATGATAATTCTCCTGATGTTACGGTGACGGATTAAAGGTAATACGCCA
>JAYVXF010000041.1:0-8282 GCA_043793345.1 Betaproteobacteria bacterium
GTTGCCGAGGTCGAACCCATGCGTTCCTGCATCAACACGCAGAATCTGGTTGGTGATGCCGGCTTTGTCTTCGTCGATGTACACGAAACGATCAGTCGGAAATGTCACCTTTACGTATTCCATATCACCCCCTTATTGCCGAGCGAACCACCGCGCATTCAAAGAGACTTAAGATATTCGATAATCGCAAAACGCTCATCGCAGCTTAGCGCGCGCCCGATATGGCCATCGACGTGTGGGGGCTTGTCATCGGCAAACAGGTGCCCGGTGTTGCGATTCCCGGGTATCTGCGTATCCAGCTCGAACAGTCCCCTGGTGTCGTTCAACACGGAGACCTCAGGCGATTTTGTGCATGCCAGCGCACTCTTGTCGGCTCGGTATTGGAATCCCACATACGTCGGATCGTAGGCGCGGCTGCCGACAAAGAAGATTCTGGCCTGCTGATCGCGTTCTTCCTGGGTGCCCAGCAGCAGATACAGGTTTGGGACGGAACCGTTGTGCAGAAATGGCGCAGTGGCCCAGACACCATTGAGGGGTCTGGCACGGTAGCTCGGGAGCTGCGGATTGGGGCAATCTTTTCCTGAATCGGCCTTCGCGTTCGGGGCATCCGGATTCGGGCAATGATTCGGGTAGTAATTATTCGGCACCAAGGCACGAATGCCGTTCGGCCGATAACCATCCAGTGTTGACTGCTGTTGCGCGGTTTTGCCGGTGGTGTCATACCAGTGATCCTTCACCTTGCCAACGACCTCGCCCAAGGCGGCGCCAAAGTTGGTGACAACGAAGCCCTCTCTGGGCTTCGATAGTGCGCCAGACTTGTCGGTGGCCAATGCGGGCTGGGGACAATCTGCGGGTATTTGCGCAGGCTTGAACGACGCCGGCAGCCAGCCGGAATTGCCGATAACCTTGGGCGTGGTCACGGTGCGATACGCCATGCCGTAGGCCGCGCGGCAATCGGTGCCGATCTCCATCGCCGGTATCGTCACCAACGCGAGGTATTTGTCATCCGACGGTTTCAATTGTTTTTGCAATGCCTGAAATCGCTGGTCCGAATTTGCGCCCGGCGGTTGCCAATATTCGGCATTAAAAATTTCCGGCGAATCGACTGGTGGCAGATGACAGCCGACGCATAATCCCCTCGACCCATTATTTGCGCCGCTCCCTCCCAGATAAAGTCTGCGTCCTTGCGCAACCAGTTCCTGATTCAATGGCGGCAGGATACCGAGCGCGGCAAATTCAGACCATTTCGGTGATTGCAGGCCGCCGAACTTCTGCACCTGCCACGGACGCTCGTCACCGGCCAGCATCTGTTCCATCTCATGCAATTGTTCCACCGGGATATAGGATTCGAAAGGATTGGTGGGATCGGCCAAATTGACTTTTCCCTTGACGCCCATTGATTCGCCGAGATTGCGTACCATCGGCTGCTGTATTGAGCTGTTGTACTGCACCCAGTCGAACCATGGGGCATTCCAGATATACGGGTAACTCACAGGCGCGGTAATCGGACGAATATTCTCGGCTAGTTCCATTTGTCCGGCGAACACCTCATTGCCAATGCGGTTGAGTGCGTCCAGCCGCCCAAATCCTTCGACCACCGCGTCGGGTAGTTTCGCCTGCAATTTTTCAAGGTCAGTTTGTATCTTGGCTTTCTTGACGAATGCGACGAACTGTTCGCGAAGTTGGCTGCGAGCATCCTTGGCAGGCGCATCACCGAGTACGCCATGTGCGAATCGATCAAATTTATCCGGCAACAGCAGCGTGAACGCGAGCGACAACTGTAGCGCTTCGCGGAATTTATCCAGGCTGATCATGCCCGGTCCACCATCGATGAGCAGTCGATTGCCGTTGTATTCGAGCTGTCCGGTATGACATGCCGCACAGGTCAGGCCGAGGCTGTGTGCATTCCTGTTGCTACCGGGAATCGGCATTTTATTTTTGCCGGCCGGATCGTACCATTCATCGCCGACGGCAAATCCAACCGGCAAATTTTCGGCATTTGCCGAAATGCCGGAATACTTTGACCGCTCTGCGGGCGAGGTGTAGCCGTACTTCACCGCATCGGCGTGCTCGGCCGACGCCGGACTTTTTATGAAGCCGAACCGCGCGAGATAGTCTTGATCCGAAAACAGGCCGACCTTGGACAGCGTCAAGGTGGGCTGCTCCAGCGCCTTGAACCATTCAACCGGCATGCCGAAGGTATTTGTCCCCTGCGCTGCGTGGTGGTACCAGTGGCGATCGGCGTTGGTCCAGCCTTGTGTTGCCCACCGGTTCTGCTTGTCGCCCGATGAGTCCGGCAGCTCGACCTTAAGCTGCGCACAAGCGACCAGCATCGTTGTTGTCGCGGCGGCGATGATGATGCGTTGCAAGTTCATATGTCACCCTCCCTGTCCGGCATTTCTTTTGCCAGAGCTGCCCTTCACGAAATTCGTCTTACCGGCATCTACCGGGTTGACGTGATATCCACCAGTTTTTACGACCCGATCACGACCCGAAGGTTGAAGATCGATGCTTCTATATCAACGGAAATAATAAATAAAGTTGTAGCGCATGAGCAAGGTGTTGCTGCGGTTAGCCGTCAAAAGATTTCGCGTCCAGTCACCGCAATCGATGCCACGCCGTTAGTCTTGAAACGCAACTCCCGGCTCTCTGCGTACACCTGCCGGCGCGCACGATTGATGCCACCCAGCGGCTCATGTTCTGGCAGGCAGTTCCACGGGCTCCACGAAAGATTTTCCGCGAAGCGCATCTGTTCGGGCGAGTCGAATTTCTGCGGATAGATCGAAATCGTTGCGAGCTTCACCGGCGCAGATGTCCATTCAACCGTTGGGTCTTCAACCGGCATTGCGGTCGCATCGGTCTGGGGGATCACACAAAAATCAAACTGCGCGCCGATTTTTTGCGCCGTCAGTTGCTCGACCAGCGCTTCCCGCAGGAGATCCGGACTATCGGCGAGCGCAATGGCTGGCGATTGCTGTTTCGCCGAGGGCATGACCAGATACTTAACGGCGGCCTCGGCCAATTTATACGGCGTCTGACTCCAATAGGTCATATTCAACAGGCTCGTCTTGGCCTGATTGGTAAAGCCAATCAATTTGGGATGCGTGCTCGTCGCGAGTTGACTCACTGGCACGCCGGAGGACGTTGCAACCAGAAAATCCAATAAGTGCTGGACATTTCGCGCGAAGAAAACGGGGTGATCCCCGAACAGGAAATCTTGTTGCAAAGGCGCGCCTGCTAAATCTGATTTTTGCGGAATCAGGACTTTCACCGCCATGCCGTGAACATCCGGCAACCGGTCGTCTGCCGTGCGTCCATTCGAGTAGCGGATGAACGCGGTGTAACTGCGTTGCTCTGCAAACAGTCCAGTGCGGAATTGGCGTGGAATTTCGGACGCCACGCTGAACCTGGCCCATAGACCCGCATGGCCCTTCGGATGTTCTCCGCGCCGATCCGGCCCCGGTTGCTGTTGGTGTACTTGCAGATGCAAGGCCGCCAGCTTCTGGATGGCGGCGTCCTCACCTTCGGGTGGATATTGCCTGCCGATTTCCATGGCATTTGCGGGTTGTGCTGCCAATGAATCCGACATCGCGTCTCCTTTGCGTTGCGGTTAAGATCGGTTTTATCGTGTAGTGATATTTACAAATCGCGACTGGTTCTGCCGACGCGTTACAGCGTCTTGAGGTATTCGAGCAAATCGGCGAGCATTTCACGGTTTTCCGTGCCACTCCAGTCGAGCCGTACGCGAATTTCACCCGCACCTGCCGCCCCGTCCCAACCCTTGCGCAGGATCTTTCCGTTGGCATCGATGGTGAGGTTGCGGTCATGGCCTGCATTGGATGCGCTGTCCCAGGTCGTATCGAAAACGGCGACCGTCGCATCGATGCCTCGATAGGCGTCAAGCTTGGCGATGTCCCATGCAAAACCCAGCTTGCCCGGCTCGTAATCGATGCTGCCGCGAACAAACTTTGTTGGCCGTTCCGACGGAACCAACAGGTGGTGGGCGGTCGGAACCGCACCGTTGTGCAGGTACGGCGCTCTTGCCCAAAGCCCTTCAAGTGCGTTGGTTACGTATCCCTGATCGGCCAACTTGCTGCGGTCAAAAATAATATCGGCAGGGCTAAGACCGTGCGGTCGATATTTGACGTTTTTTGAATCGGTCGTTTCGAAATTCGCCGGTACGCTGGCAACAAAATGCTTTAAAAATAACGCGAGACCGGACGCGTTCAACACCCGGGAACGATTGGGATCGGTGCCGATCAGATCGGCCGGGTACACAATGTCGTTAAACGGTTTATGGCAGGCCGCGCAGTTTGCCTTGAACAAGTCCTGTCCCCGCGCCGCTCTGGTTGTGTCAATGGCAAACGGATACGCCGGTGGCGGCAGGCGGCTGATGAAGTTCGCCGTGAATTCGGCATTCAGCACGTTCACATACTTCGGCTCACCCGCGACCGCGAGGCTCGCCGCAACGTTACGAAAGAAGGGCGATTTCACGCTGCCATCTATTTGCGCGAAGTTCTGCAAACCCTGCTGCCAGGTGCTTAGAATATCGGTCACCGTCGCCAATTCATTCGGCAGCGCGGGGAAACTCAACTTCCTGAACTCGCGGTTGTACCCTTCCGGCCCAATGAGCGTGATCGTATCCAGCATCAGCAGTCGTGGAATCAGGTCGCCGCTGCCATCGGCTTGCCCCGGGCTACCACCGTCCATCGGCGGCGCATTGGGTTTGCTGTAGCTGGTCGCTTTTTGCTTGTCGACCGCGATCTCGCCCTGACGGATTTTTTCGGCGAACCCGGCCAAAACGAGTACCGCGAAATCCTTGCCGCCGACGGTCGACGAGTACATCTGCCGCGCATCGATTTCATCCTTGTCGCTGATGCCACGGAAATTGCGAAAGAAATAATTGGCCGGTTTATCCTTGATAATTTGGCGCAAGCGCCCGGCTGTCTCGGCGATTCCATTCGGCGGATCCAACAGGCGCTTCACCGTCAGTTCGTACGCCTTGCGATATTTGCGCACATCGAACTGCGTGTTCGGGCCGCCAACGGTCATCATGTATGTGCCGTAGTCGAGGCGCACGCGGCCAATGTGGCAGGCACCGCAAGTGAGCGACACCGGATGCGGTGGTTTAGCGGCGTGCGTGCTATCCAGCGAATCCCATGACAAGCCGAGCGGCAGCGGGTTGTCCGGTGAGTCCGGGTCTGGAAACAATCCGAAGCGCGAAAATTTTTCGTCCGGCGTGCCCCAAATATCAGGAGCCAGATCGGGCAACGCGCGCAACAGTATCAGCGGCACACCGGCATATCCGTTGGCAGCATGCGCGAACCAGGCATACCCGCTCGCATGATCCTTCAAGTACGCCGCGTGCGCGCTGACGGGTGACGGCGGACTCTGCGCCTTCGCTGAATGTTGGACGCCAATCAGAACCATGATGGTTGACGCAGCAACAAAAGCGAATTTGCAGTTCACGGTTGTCTCCTTTACCCAGTCTGGCAGTCTGGCGGTTCAGGTCTTTGAAGAAACTATTCGTCGCTGCGCACCATCGCGGCAAGGGCGGTGCGTTGATACTTGTTGTGATGATAATGTAAATTATATGTAAAGGGTATCTTGTTGTTTTGCGCCAATTTGAATGTATGCGTGGCGGATGCAGAATTCGTTTGCTGGTCAAATATCCTGCGTCATTGCAAAAAATTACCCGCAATATGCCACGTAGATCGCCATCTGGCACGCCTTACAGACAGAAAATGCCTGAAACGGCGCGCTGGTCGGGCACTTTGCCTGTGTTTAGCCAGTAGTCATGTCTCATTTGGTGGAACCTTCGACTGAATCACACGTCTGACTCTGCGAGCGCGTAAACTTTGTGTACCGCTCAAAAAGCGGCCCTCTAATCAATCCAAATAAAAGGATAAAAAATGAAAAAATCAATAGGTATCGTTGCGGCTGTTCTGGCTGTTTCTGCCGCAGGCGCTTCTCACGCGCAATCCGCAACACCATGGTACGGCGGCGTTTCGATCGGCAGCGCCAAATCCAACGTAAGCTCAGGCGAGGTCAACGACTTTTTGCGCTCGCTAGGCTACGGCTCGCCGTCGACCTCGGCCGACAATAAGGACGCCGCGTACAAGTTTTTGATGGGTTACCGGTTTTCACCGGTCATTGCGGTGGAAGGTTTTTACGCCGACCTGGGGAAGTACAACACCCGCACCAGCGTCGCGACACCATTCATCGGCAACGTCAACGCCGACTACAAATCCAAGGGCTTTGGTGTTGACGTGGTGCTGTCGGCACCGATCACGCCGGAATTTTCGGTGTACGGTCGGCTTGGCGTTATTCAGGCGAAGACCGAAGGCAGCTTTAGCTCTAATGGCAGCATCGGCTTGCTCGCTGACCGCGGCAGCAAAAACAAAACCGGCCAGCATTTCGGCGTCGGCCTGCAATATGATCTCAACCCTGCGCTGGCCTTGCGCGGCGAGGTCGAAACTTATCGCAAACTCGGTGACGGCTCCACCGGTGGCGAATTAAAAGTTGATGTGTTGTCGTTGGGCGCGCTCTTTCGTTTCTGATTTGACGTAAACTTTTTTTCACCTGAAAGCCGCATGCATTTTTTGCATGCGGCTTTTTTATTGGTGCGATCAGCGCCGTGAACATTGCAGGTTCAAGGCAACGATCGTTCGAACCTTATAATGGCGGCATGGCAACCGCACTTTCATTCACGGGCGAACGATTTCTCCCCAACCTGCCGGGCGAAATGTGGGCCGAGCATTGGCATCGCTACCACTTTGTGTTGCCGTTGATCGTCGGTAAAAAAGTGCTCGACGTCGCCTCTGGCGAAGGCTACGGCAGTGCGCTGATGGCCAACGCCGCCTCGTCGGTGACCGGCGTCGATGTGTCCACCGACGCGGTGGCGCATGCGGGCGCAGCCTATGCCGAACGGGGCAACTTACGTTTCATTGAAGGTAGCTGCGCCAAGCTGCCATTCGACGACGCCACGTTCGACACCGTGGTCTCGTTTGAAACCATCGAGCACATTCTTGCGCAGAACGAATTTCTCGATGAAATCAAGCGCGTATTAAAACCATCAGGCGTACTCATCATGTCGTCGCCGAACCGCGCGGAGTATTCCGATGCGCGCGGCTACGCCAACGAATTTCATGTGAAGGAGCTCTACCGCGCTGAATTCGCCGCGCTGCTGGGCGCGCGCTTTCGGCAGCTGCGCTGGTTTTCACAACGCAATGCTTTTGTGTCGATGATTGCCCCTGAAACAATAGCCGCCGGCGGCGAAACGCTGACCCTTTCCAAGGCCGATCCCGAATCCCTGTTGCCTGCGTTGCCCGCATTGTATTTTCTCGTGCTCGCCACCAACGACAGTGCTTACTTTGAAGCCCTGACGCCGCGCCTTTCGGTGTTCAGCGACAGCGAAGAATGGGCTTACAACGATTACCGCAAAATTTATCAGGCGTCGCAAACGAGCTGGAAACGTGAGGCCGCGCTCGAAGCGCGCTGTGCGGAGCTGGAGAAACAGATTGCGAGCCTGCGCGCGCAAGCCGGTGCGACGCCTGCGCAAGGCTTGAATGAACAATCCTGGTTCGCCAAGTTGCTCAGGCGGCTTTCAGGTTAGCGCCGTTTTAACCGTCCTAAACTTTTATCAATCGTTGAGTCCGCAAACCTATGAACCCCGAACAAAGCACCATCGAACAAGCGTGGGAAAACCGCGCCAATCTCAATCCGCAATCGGCCGATGCCGGAATCAAAACGGCGGTCGACGCCATTATTGGCAAGCTTGATCGCGGCGCACTGCGCGTTGCCGAAAAAATCAACGGCGAGTGGATCACGCATCAATGGCTGAAAAAAGCGGTACTGCTTTCGTTTCGATTGACCGACAATGCGGTGATGAATGACACCAGCAACGCCGCACGCTATTTCGATAAAGTCCCGACCAAATTCGCCGATTATTCCGATGCGGATTTCCGCGCCGGCGGCTTTCGCGTGGTACCGCCTGCCGTCGCGCGGCGTGGTGCCTTCATCGCCAAAAATGTGGTGCTGATGCCTTCCTACGTGAACATCGGCGCCTACGTTGACGAAGGTGCGATGGTCGATACCTGGGCGACCGTCGGCTCATGCGCGCAGATCGGCAAAAACGTCCATCTCTCCGGCGGCGTCGGCATCGGTGGCGTGCTGGAGCCGTTGCAGGCCAACCCGACGATCATCGAAGACAACTGCTTCATCGGCGCGCGCAGCGAGATCGTCGAAGGCGTGATCGTCGAGGAAAACTCGGTCATCTCGAT
>JAYVXF010000042.1:0-8275 GCA_043793345.1 Betaproteobacteria bacterium
GCGACAGTTTCAAATCAGGGTTCGTCATTCCCGCGAAGGCGGGAATCCAAGGTAACTAAGCCAAACTTGGATTCCCGCCTTCGCGGGAATGACGGTGCAGGATGAATATTGTTTTCAATATTCCTGACTGCTGTGTAAATATTGCGCATTGAATGGCCACTCGAAAATCGCCGCATAATAAACGCTTTTGCGAACGAGCCGCCATGTTGATCAACACCGAAAATCTGTCGCAACATTTGCATGATTCCGCGTGGGTCATTTTCGATTGTCGCCACGATTTATTTGACTTGGCAAAGGGCGAACGCCAATATCGCGAGGGGCATATTCCCGGTGCGCATTTTGCGAGTATCGACACCGATTTGTCCGGCGACAAGACCGGCAACAATGGCCGCCATCCGCTGCCGTCTCCCGCCGCGTTTACCGCCTTCCTCGCCCGTCACGGCGTAGCGAATACGTCGACCATCGTCGCCTACGACGATGTTGGCGGACAGTTCGCGTCGCGACTGTGGTGGATGGCACGCTGGGTTGGGCTCAAGAATATTTTGTTGCTCGATGGCGGCATTCCAAAATGGATCGCAGACGGTCGCACGCTCTCGACCGATGTGCCCGCACCCACGCCTGCGCCATTGCGTGGACATGCAAACCCGCTGCTGCTGTGGAGTGCGGCGGAAGTATTGGCGCATATCAGCGACACGAATTTCGCGTTGATCGATGCGCGTCCCGCAGAGCGGTATCGCGGCGAAGTGGAGCCGATTGATCCGGTGGCGGGACACATACCGAATGCGGCAAACCGGTTCTACAAAGCCAACCTGAATGCTGATCTCACCTTTCGTGCAGCAGATGAAATCAAAAACGAATTTGCCGCACTCACCAATCACCAGCCCGTCGACCACGTGGTGCATTATTGCGGCTCAGGTGTCACGGCTTGCGCCAATATATTCGCGATGGAATATGCCGGACTCAACGGCTCAAAATTATTCGCCGGATCCTGGAGCGAGTGGGTCGCCGATCCTTCACGTCCCGTTGTCACGCAAGGAAAGTAAACGATGAAATCATTTGGAAAACGCAGCCTCGCCTCAATATTGGCGGCAATCGCCGTCACCTCGGCGCACGCCCAATTCCTGAAGCCGGCCGACAATCTGGTCATTGACGGTGTGCCGCCGATCAGCGAAGAACTGGTCGCAAAAGTAAAGGCGTACACCGAGTTCAATCCATCCAGCGTCGTGTCGTGGCACCCGACGGAAACGGCGCTGCTGGTGCGGTCGCGTCTTAACAATACCCAGCAGTTGCATCTCGTCTCGACACCGGGAATGAAGCCGGTGCCGATCACTGACTTTGCCGATGCGGTAAGCGGCGCATCGTTCCAACCGAAAAAGGGCGAGTACATCCTGTTCGAAAAAGCCAGCGGCGGCGACGAGGTATTCCAGATTTATCGTCTGGATCTCGCCAGCAAAATGGTGACGGCGATTTCTGATGCGAAAGAGCGCGCCAGCGCGCCCTCGTGGAACAGGAAAGGCGACCGCATTATTTACACGACGACCACGATTGATCGCAACAATGCGTCGCGCATGCCGATGACCAAGCTGGTGCTACAGGATCCGCTACTACCTGCCAGTGCTAAAACAATCGCGACGTTTGACGGCGGTCGCTGGTTCAGCTTCCGTTTTTCACCGGATGACAAGTCGCTGGTGTTCTCCGAATACATTTCCGCCAACGAGTCGCACATCTGGACGATGAATATTTCCAGCGGAGAAAAAAAGCGCGTGACGGCTGCAACGAAAGTCGGCGAAGCGCCGATTGCCTATGGTGCCGCGCGCTTTTCGCGAGATGGCAAAAAACTATTCACCACCTCGGATCGCGGTAGTGAATATCGCCGTCTGGTGATGATCGATTTGGCAACGACTAAGGAAACGGTGCTCACGCCCAAGCTACAACACGATGTCAGCGATTTTTCAATTTCCACCAAAGCCAAACGCATTGCGTTCATCACCAACGAAGATGGCTCAAGCGTGTTGCGCTTTCTCGACTTGAACACACTCGCGGAGCTGCCGCGCCCTGCATTGTTGCCGGGTGAAATTTCGGGCCTGCGATGGAAAGGCGGACTTGATGACGGCGATGATGATGGCGATGCCAGCGACGACGCGCGTAAAAAAGCCGACACCGGTGCCGAGCTTGCCTTTAACGTCACCTCGGCGCGCTCACCGGGTGACGTTTATTCATGGAATATCGCCACCACCAAAATTACCCGCTGGACCAACAGCGCAAGCCCCGCGTTAAATCCCCTCGATTTCGCCGAGCCAAAACTGGTGCGCTGGAAAAGCTTTGATGGCCTGATGATTTCCGGATTTCTTTATCAGCCGGATGCAAAAAAATTCCCCGGTAAACGGCCCGTGATCATCAACATCCACGGCGGACCGGAAGCGCAGGCACGCCCCGGCTTTATCGGTCGCAATAATTACCTGATCAACGAATCCGGTTTCGCGATGATTTACCCGAACGTGCGCGGCTCAAGTGGCTTTGGCAAGACTTTCGTCGCGATGGACAACGGCATGAAGCGCGAAGATTCGGTGAAGGATATCGGCGCGCTGTTTGACTGGGTGAAAGATCAGCCGGATCTCGACGCGGCCAAAGTATTGGTGATGGGCGGCAGCTACGGCGGCTACATGGCGCTGGCTGTCTCGACCAACTATCCTGACCGCATCACCGGCGCCATCGACACGGTCGGCATTTCCAACTGGGTCACGTTTCTCACCAACACCGAAAGCTATCGCCGCGATTTGCGGCGCGTCGAATATGGCGATGAGCGCGATCCGGAGATGCGCAAGTTCCTCGAGAAAATTTCGCCGTTGAATAACGCACAGAAAATCAACAAGCCGCTGTTTGTAGTGCAAGGCAAAAACGATCCGCGCGTGCCTTACACCGAAGCCCTGCAGATGGTTGCGCAGTTGAAAAAACAGAATACACCAGTGTGGTTTTTGATGGCTCTCGATGAAGGACACGGATTTGCGAAAAAATCGAATTCGGATTTTTTGTTTTATGCGCAGATCAAGTTTATGGAGAAAACGTTGGCGCAGTAGATTGCGTAAATGGGCGTGGATGTCGCCCTGATTGGTTGCCAATGAAAGTCGTGACCTGATGATGGCGAACGTCGTGTTGGGCGTACACGCGCTGGTGGTGCTGTTCAACGTCGGCGGACTATTGATGATCGCAATCGGCGGGCCGCTCGGCTGGGCTTGGGTGCGGCGTCGTCCGTTTCGCGTCACGCATATTGCGTTGATGGCGTTCGTCACGGCCGAGGCAATTTTCGGCGTGACGTGTCCGCTGACACTGCTGGAGGATTGGCTGCGTGGTGTGGCGAACGAGCAGGGGTTTGTGCAGCGATGGGTGGCCGCGCTGATTTATTGGAACGCGCCACCGTGGGTGTTTGTGCTGATGTACGCTGGTTTTTTAATGGCGCTGATCGTGGCGTGGTTCAGGTGGCCGCCCGCGGCGAAAATCAAGCAAACTACCCGTGGATAGGCGTTCGCAGGTCTAAATGCCGCCAGCAGGCGCGCCAGTGCTCGTTCTAGCCTAGGGGTTTGCGACTGAATCAAGAAAGCCACAATGTCAGGTAGCTCGACCGCCCAGCGCTGTGCGCACCGCCGCACACGTGGGCTAAACTTCGCCAGACATGATCCTTCTCATTTACGCCCACCCCTACCCGCAACACTCGCGCGCCTGCAAGGCGCTGCTCAATGCCGTCCGCGATTTACCCGGGCTCGAAGTGCGCTCACTCTACGATTTATATCCCGATTTCGACATCGATGTCGCCGCAGAACAGGCCGCACTCGCGCGCGCCGATCTGGTGGTGTGGCTCAATCCGATCTACTGGTACAGCGTGCCGTCGATGCTGAAACACTGGTTCGACGTGGTGCTGCTGCGCGGCTGGGCGTATGGCCGGGACGGCGACGCGTTGCGCGGCAAAAATTGTCTGTGGGTGGTGAGCGCCGGCGGCGATGCGGATGGATATTCGCCGGGCGGCATGCACGCACAACCATTTGAAAAATTTGTCCTGCCGGTGGAGCAGACGGCGCGCTTTTGCGGAATGCAATGGCAAACGCCGATGGTGTTGCACGGCGCGCACGAGGTGAGTGACGCCGATATCGCGGCTGTCGCGGCAAATTTCCGCGCGCAACTTCTCAAGTGGAATGCAAAACCATGATCGAGGCACTCATCTATCTCGCTGCTGCCGTCATCTGCGTGCCGATTGCCAAACGCTTCGGCCTGGGCGCGGTGCTGGGCTATCTCATCGCAGGTGCGGTGATCGGGCCGTGGGGGCTGCGCTTTATTGAAGACGTTGAATCCACCATGCACTTTTCCGAATTCGGCGTGGTGCTGATGTTGTTCGTGATCGGTCTGGAGCTTGAGCCGAAGCGATTGATGGCGATGCGCAAAAGTGTTTTCGGCGGCGGCTCGCTGCAAATTGCGCTGTGCGGTCTGGCGTTAAGCATAGGGGCGATGCTGCTGGGCTTGGACTGGAAAGCGGCGCTGGTGGTGGGCGCGGCACTGGCGCTTTCATCCACCGCGATAGCGGTGGCGACGATGACCGAGCGAAATTTTTTGCCAACGCCGACGGGTCAGGCGGGATTTGCGATTTTGCTGTTTCAGGATATCGCCGCCATCCCGCTGCTGGCAATCATCCCGTTGTTGGCAACGCAGACGATTGCTAACGCTGATCCCGGCTGGCTGAACGCATTGAAGGCTTTCGGCGCGATAGGCGCGGTGATTGTCATCGGCCTCTATCTCACGCGACCGCTGTTGCGCATCATTGCGGCGACCGATTTGCGCGAAGTATTCACCGCGTTTTCATTGTTGCTGGTGATCGGCATTTCGCAGGTGATGTTGCTGGCAGGATTGTCGATGGGTCTCGGCGCGTTTCTCGCGGGCGTGTTGCTGGCGAGCTCGGAATATCGGCATGCGCTGGAAACAGACATCGAACCGTTCAAAGGGTTGCTGCTCGGATTGTTTTTTATTTCAGTCGGCATGGCGATTGATTTTGGTTTGTTGTTAAGTCAGCCGGGCATGGTGGCGGTGCTGGTGCTGGGATTTTTACTGGTGAAAATCTTCACGCTGTGGGTGGTGGCGCGGGTGATTGGCATCAACTTGAAACAGCGCTGGCTGTTCGCGATCCTGCTCTCACAGGGCGGCGAATTCGGCTTTGTCGTGTTCGGTGCGGCGCGCCTCGCGGGTGTGCTGTCCAAAGAATGGGAAGCGCTGTTGACGATGACGGTTGCGCTGTCGATGGCGACCACGCCGCTGTTATTGATCGTGCACGACTGGTGGATGACGCGCATGGAGTGCGCCAACAATGCCGCAGACGAAGCCGATGTGATCGACGAAAAAGATGCGCCCGTCATCATCGCCGGCTTCGGTCGCTTCGGCCAGATCGTTGGCCGCCTGTTGCTGGCCAATGGCGCGCGTGCTGTCGTGCTTGATCACGATCCCGATCAAATCGAGTTGCTGCGTAAATTTGGCACCAAGGTTTTTTACGGCGATGCGACGCGCCTCGATTTGTTGCATGCGGCAGGAGCCAAAAACGCGAAGCTGTTGGTGAACGCAATCGATGACGTTGAGGACAGTCTGCAACTCACCGATATCGTGCGTGAACATTTTCCGAATCTGAAAATCGTCGCGCGTGCGCGCAATGTCACGCACTATCTTGAATTGCGTCAGCGCGGCGTGGAAATTGTCGAACGCGAAACCTTTGAATCCGCCCTCATGGCGGGTCGCCACGCACTCGAAGCGATCGGGTTCGACCGCTTTCGCGCGCGCGACATGGCCAATATTTTTCGACGCCACAACATCAGCGTGACGGAGGCGATGATTCCGCATTTTGATGACGATGACAGGCTGGTCTCTGCGGCCAAGGCAGGGCGCGATGAATTGGCAGAGCAGTTTTCTAAAGACCGGAAGCAATTCGAAAAAGAGCATTCGTCGAAAGACTGGCATTAACGTACTGCTGCATAATTGATGCAACTTATTTTTATGATCACCAATCTGCTCCTTCCCCTGGCCACGGGGGAAGGCGGGGATGGGGGCGATGCTAAAGTTGATGTGCCATTTTCAACGACACCCCCATCCCGACCTTCCCCCACATAGCGGGGGAAGGAGGCGCAGCTGCCGGACATCGCAGCTTTCGCAACCCACATCAATCACAAGACCTCCACATGCCCACTCCCCACATCAACGCCCAACCCGGCGACTTCGCCGAAACCGTCCTCATGCCGGGCGACCCGCTGCGTGCACAATTCATCGCCGAAACATGGTTGAAAAATGCAAGGCAAGTCAACACCATCCGCAACATGTTCGGCTACACCGGCACCTACAAGGGCAAGCGCGTGTCGGTGATGGCGCATGGTATGGGTATTCCGTCGTGCAGCATTTACGCGACCGAGCTCATCAAGGACTACGGCGTAAAAAACCTGATCCGGGTCGGCTCCTGTGGCGCATTGATGGCAGAAATCAAGCTCGGCGAAATCATTATCGCGATGGGTGCATCCACCGACAGCAAAGTCAATCGCATGCGTTTGATGGATCATGATTACGCGGCCATTGCTGACCATGATTTACTGCGCACCGCAGTCGAGGTGGCGGAGAGCCAAAAAAAATCGGTGCGTGTGGGGAACGTGTTTTCGGCCGATCTTTTTTACAGCGCGCAACCAGAGCTGTTCGACAAGCTTGAAAAAATGCAGGTGCTCGCCGTGGAGATGGAACTGGCCGGCCTCTACGGATTGGCCGCCGAATACGGCGCGCGTGCGCTGGGAATTCTCACCGTGTCTGACCAGATTCGCACGCATGAACACATGAGTGCGGAGGCGCGGCAGACCAGCTTTGGCGAGATGATTGAATTGGCGTTGGAGACGGCGGTGCGGTGGTAGCGAGGCATTATTTCACTACGGTATCGACCAGGCGTGGCTGTCGCTGCTCCACCACGCCGTCATTTCGAACCCGGCATTCTCGGCTGAGAAATCTGCTGTAATCACACAAAATAAAAAGCAGATTTCTCACCTTTGGTTCGAAATGACAGGCATGGTGATTTTGCGAAACACAAGCACTGGGGCGGCTCTTAGCGCGTTTTCTGCCTGCAGGCAGCGCCAATACTAGTGTTTTCGTATCTGTCTGCAGCATTATTTCTGCCGATTGCGTG
This sequence comes from Betaproteobacteria bacterium, assembly GCA_043793345.1. Lineage (GTDB taxonomy): Bacteria > Pseudomonadota > Gammaproteobacteria > Burkholderiales > Usitatibacteraceae > UKL13-2. The sequence continues at coordinate 7,187 of JAYVXF010000042.1, forward strand.
CTTTCTCTGCGGAAAGAATTCTGCCGCTTGTCGCGGTTCTGTTCGTGGTGTTATGTTACTGGCAACGATGTTGAGTTCGTGTCGCGTCTAAACATTTAGCGGATATCTCGTGCCACCGAAATTAAAAGAAATTGTCGCTTAGCTTGAACGCGCCGGCTTCGTCAATCGCGGCGGGAAAGGCAGCCACCGGAGCTTTGTCCACCCGAGAGTTTCGAAACCGATCCCAATATCGGGAGCACTTGGCGAGGATGCAAAGCAATACCAGATCCGCGCTGTAAAGCGCAGCATCGAGTAGTCAAAGTCATGAACGAAAGCACGAGGTACGCAAAAATTGTGGAGTGGTCAGACGAGGATCAATGCTTTCTCGGAAGCTCACCTGGTCTGATCTACGGCGGGTGCCATGGCCTGGATGAAAAGGCAGTCTTTGAGAAGCTGTGCCAAGTCGTTGAAGAAGCAATCGCTCTTTACCACCAGGACGGCAAATTACTACCGCCACCCACGGCGGGCCGCGACTATGCCAACAAGATGCAAAACGTCGCATAACATTGCGGCCATACGCAATCTAACTATCTACAGCATCTGTTGTTGACTGCCGGTTAGTCGTCGCATCGGTTAATTAAACCGATACGCATCCATCGCCAGCGCGGTGCCCTCAAAGCCATCAAACACGCGCTCCGGTTCTGCATCCTCGCCTGCCGCGCCGAGTGCCACAAACAACGGCAGGAAATGTTCCTCCGTCGGGTGCGCACGCACCGCATCCGGCGCGTCGCTGCGATAGGCTGCGAGGGCATCGACGTCGTGCGCGAGGAGCCGATCAAACACCCAGGATTGAAACTTCTGCGCATACGGCGCGCGTGAGGTTTGCCCGCGCGACTGCATCCAGTCGCGCAGATTATGGGTAAGGTGCCCCGAGCCGACGATCAACACGCCTTCTTTCGTCAACGGTGCCAGCGCGCGACCGACCTCGACGTGGTGGCGAGGATTCATCGCGGTCTGCACCGAGAGCTGCACGATCGGCACGTCTGCGTCCGGATACATTTTCAATAGCGGCACCCAGGTGCCGTGATCGAAACCGCGACAACCGTCGAT
>JAYVXF010000043.1:0-2489 GCA_043793345.1 Betaproteobacteria bacterium
ACGGGGATTTGCTGCGCTTGAGTCGTTGGTGATTTCCGGCTGCGATCCCGTTTACTTGCCGCTTTCGCCTGAGCTCGATCTTGAGTTGACGCGCCCATAACGGGAAGATCGGCAGATCGCCATTTGGCGGGAATTCCAGGCCGTTTTCGTCCTGCAAGCCTCACCGGATATAGAGTTCATCCTTGAAAAGCTAAAAGGTGAATGCCATGTCTTTCGACGACTGAAAAGTGATTTCGCTGCCCGGTACGCCGTAGCGAGCGAGAACAGCAGCGTACCCACGCTTGCTGTTAGAATGTGGTTACACACGTAACCACACCAGGAGAAACTCATGTCCAGTGTCATCGAAAAATATTCGGGCAAGGTCACGCCGGTGGGAAACTCCAAAGGCATACGGCTGGATGCGGCATTTTTTAAAGCGCACCCCGAATTTGAAGGTGAAGTCCGCGCAACCGTGCTTGCCGACGGACAGGTGTTGCTCTCTGCCCGGTCACCGGGAACGAAAGCAAAGGCGGACGAAAGGCACGATCCCGTTCTGCTTGGTTTTCTTGGCTATCTGGAAGCACAGATGACCGCGCATCCTTCGCTGATCACCGCAGCCGATCCCGCCCAGCTTGCGCGCATCGGCAAGCTTGTAAAGGGTGTCAAAACCGTTTAGCGACATAATGCGTTGAAAGGCTTGTCGTGAAAATCAATGGCTGGCAGAACTACTATTTCCGGACCTTCGCCGCTGCCCTGGACGAGCTGGAAGCCGACGTAACTGCACTCGCCGCAAGCGATCCGCGCGGCTACAAAGCCCACCCCAAAACGCGCTTGCTCGCTTCCGTTTACACGGCAATCACCGAGCGCGTGCCGGCAAGACCGGATCATCCGGATTTTCGGCTGGGTAAAACGCTTGGCAGGGAATACGGCAACTGGCGGCGCGTGATACACGGACTGCCTGAACGCTATCGGATGTTCTTTCGCTTCGCGTCACAGCCGGTCAAGCTGATTGTTTACGTATGGTTCAATGACGAAGATACGCTGCGCAAGGCTGGCTCCAGGACCGATGTGTATGAAACATTTCGCCGGCTGCTTGCGCGGGGAGAGGTGCCGGCGAGCATTGATCATTTGCTCCTGCAAAGCAAAAAGACAGACTGAATATATTAACGATCGACGGAATTAAACCAAATGACTGGTGAGGTACGCGATGGAACTATTTGATTACCCCGTATTACTGAAAGCCGCCGAAGAAGGCGGGAATTACCAAAGTGCAGCTGGCCAGGCAATTGGGTGTTGATAAAAAGGAAGTGCGCCGCCTGCTCGACCCCCACTATGGTTCAAAGCTGCCGCGCATCGCACAGGCCATACAGTTACTCGGCAAGCGGTTGGTGATTGGCTTGGAAGCGGCGAAATGATATCGCCGGTGGTGGCGCAGACGCCGCGCGCGATGAGCGACAGCGAAGCCATTCCCAAACTTGACGTTGCTATCGAATATCGATAGCATTCACATATGATTCGATCGTTTGCGGATAAAACTACTGAGTCCATTTGGAATCGCGATTTTGTAAAGGGCGTCGCCACGCCTACTGCAAAGACCGCCTACAGAAAATTGTTTCTGCTTCACACAGCAACACGTTTGGTCGACCTCAATATCCCACCTGCAAATCGGCTGGAAGCACTAAAGGGCGACCGCAAGGGGCAATGGAGTATTCGTATCAACGATCAATATCGGCTTTGCTTCAGGTGGCAGGATGGTGACGTGCATGACGTCGAGTTTGTTGACTATCACTGACGCGCGAGTAAACCTGCTGGACTACTTAGGCCGACACAAGGAGCCACAATATGACTAAGCGAAAAATACCACTGGTGACACCGGGCGAAGTGTTGCGCAATGACTTCCTCGATCCGATGGGCATCTCGGCTTATCGCCTCGCTGCTGATACGGGCATGACGCAAACACGCGTCAAGGAAATTCTTGATGGCACGCGTAGCGTTACGGCCGATGCGGCACTCCGTCTGGGGCGGTTCTTCGGCACCGATGCACAGTGGTGGCTCAACATGCAGGCCTACTATGATCTGGAAAAAGCCAAAGCAGAAAATGGTCGTGAGATAGAGCGTGCGGTGAAGCCTTGGCAACAGGCGGCGTAGTGCGCGTTATGGTCCCAGCGTCCGATCGATAGGAGCTTCGTCATGGCATCAAAAACAATTCGCGAACTTGAAAAAACGGGGTACCCGAAAGGCACACCAGGCTACGCTGCCGGGTCGCGTGGCCTAGGCCCCGTTCATCCGGGCGTGAGCATCTACGAGAATGTCGTCAAGGCTTCGGACATCACCGTCACCGCGTTTGCGCAACGCCTGCATATTTCACGGCGCAGTGCATCCGATTTGCTCAATTGCAAAGCCAACATCACCGCCAATATTGCTTTGCGTCTGGAAGCCATTACCAATATCGAGGCCGCTTACTGGATGCGCTTGCAGGCAAACTATGACTTGAGCACTGAAAAAGCCAC
>JAYVXF010000044.1:0-8252 GCA_043793345.1 Betaproteobacteria bacterium
CGTCATTCCCGCGAAGGCGGGAATCCAAGTTTGGCTTAGTTACCTTGGATTCCCGCCTTCGCGGGAATGACGAACCCTGATTTGAAACTGTCGCTATTATTTCTGACCGCTGTGTAATTGTGCCGCAGGCCAATAGCAAGCAGAAGATTATCACGCAGCAAAAAAAACAGGATGCCATTGCTGGCATCCTGCTTTCATGGCTTGACGAACTTCAGGTCAACGCATTCGATGTCTCAACACGGATTGCAATGCCGCGTTTTGCGGTCAGTCTTCGTTGTCATCCCCAAGACCGGCAAACGACTCGCCGAACAACTTGCCCGCTTTTTTGAGGGCTTCCGCACCGATCAGTTTTCCGACTCGGCGACCCTCGAGATCAGCATCGATGAAATGTATGCCGCCGTAACGACGCGATATTCCCGCCTCGTCGGCCGCATCCGTAAACGTTGCCCACGACAATTGCACATTGGCGGCTGGCACGATACCCGGCTCCACACGGCTGCTACCCGCTGCAATGTTGACCGAGCCGCCGAATACGTCGCTGCCGGTGAAGTACTTCAGCACCGTCCCGGCCGCCGCACTGAAGGTGCTGTGGCCCGATACATATTCTGCGAACGGCGGTGTCACCACACCTGCGGCCTGATAAGGCCTCCAGCTTGTGCCCGGAATCATTTGCGTGCCGAGGTTCGGCCCCGCCCATGCGCGAACATTGCGGTTGGCGAACAGGAAACGGATCGATGACACCGGGCGGATGTAATCGTATTGCCGCTTGATCCCCCACGACCACACGCTGGCATCGAGCAAGGCGCTGTTCACCGCGAAAAACATTTTCGCGTCGTCATCAATACTGTGGCTATCGCGTGTCGACACAAAAATCGAGAACAGGTTCCAGTGACCCGGCGGCAATTCGGAATTCGGGCCGTCAGCCCAATACTCGGCGATGGTCTTGCCATAGTCGGTCAGGCTGGCGCTATAGGACAGCACCTCTTCGGCTTGCTCAAGGTAATCGTCAGTGCCGAACTGCGCAGGCTGCTTCACGCTATATTGTTGAAGCGATTTCAGCGCGAACGGCGTCACTTTGCCCCAGAACGGCGCGATGAATTTCTGGGTATTGCCGTTGACGATCAGCGGCTGCCAGCGATTGGGGTCATTGAGCTGCGTGGCGGTATTCACTGGCTGATAGTTGGTGTAGTCGCTGTAGGCACCGACGTGCAGATCGCCAAGCTGGTTCGAGCCGTCGGTGTGGCGGAAATCCAGAACTGCCTTACACGCGACATTGCCAATGCCCGCAGGCGTGCCCGTATCGGTCGTGTTGTTGCTTGGGTTATAGCCTTTGGAAATGAAAAATGTATCCAATGTGGCTTTTTGACTTGGGAACAGATCGACAGCGGCGCGATAGGCTGCATAACTTATTGCCTCGGTCTTGTTCGCGTCGGTGCGTTCGGCGACCGGTCGTCGCAGCGCGTTGCCAAGTTGTGTGCCCTTCGCCTTGCCATCGTATGCGGCCCATGCGTCATACATGCAGGTGTGCGCCACTGCGAGTGAGCGCGCCACGATCGGCGGGCCCGGATGGGTAATGCGGATCGCCTGGAGCAATTGTGCATCCCACTCGGTGACGATGGTGGCCGCGTGCGCGGTCGCACTGGCGCAGACGGCGGCGGCAATCGCTGTGGAAAGGATGAGACCCTTGCGTTGAACTGGTTGGCGAAAATTCATTGTTGATTCCCCTGTTTGGTTGAAACGAAAACGTAGCTGATGATGCGCCATGATTAACGATGCGGCGGATGCCATGCGGGTGTTGTTAGAGCCGCGTCAATATAGCAACCCTTCAATTTGGCAACCATCCCTCGATCAGGGTATGGCGAGCGAAATGAATCTGGATCGCCGCTGCTTTGCGACTACTGATACTAATTCCAAATTATTACCGTCGTAAGTAACCGTCATTCCTGCACAGGAATGACGGCGCGATGATTAATTTTTTCTGATGGAAATCGAATTACTACTGTGCGAAGCGCGCTTCAGCGGCAATGACATCCATCACCACCTCGGCCAGATTCACCGGAGCCAACCGGTCATCGAGCTCAACCACCAGCAGATAACCTTGATCGATACCACCAGCGGTGAAGGCCTTGGCGAGTGCGAGTTGATCGCTGTGAATAAGCCTACCGTCGGATTTCGACCAATATTCCATCGCCACCAGACAGCCCGCCGACGGCGTGCCGGGATAGTACGGACTATTGCGGTAGTACTCGGGGTTGATGGTGGTGCCGTGCAGCAGCATGTCGTCGCGCCCGGCGAGACCGGCGAGCCACGCTTCCTTGAACGGGAAATAATTACGCCAGGACGGCGGCAGAAAACTTTCGTAGCGCGCTTCGCTCCACTCGGCTTCCACGCTGGCGTGTTCATACTCGGCCACACTCGCTTCTTTCGGAATCTTTGCGTGCAGATACGGCGTGGGGCCGATCCATTTATTGGTGGCGGTGCCTGCGCCGACGATGGTGAACAGGCCCTGCGGGGTGTTGCCGTTGGTGATGGTGCCGGGCAGATTGCTCAAGGCGAGCGCGAGATGGGCGATGTTGAAATAGCTGCCGTCGGCGTTGCGCACGAAGCGGCCATCGCTTGCGCGCACCATCGCCAGGCCCACGCGGGTGCGGTCACGACGCTGGAAACTGAATATCACCGGAAGTCCCGACCGCAACGGTGCGGTGAGCAGATCGATGAGCGGCGGACGGGCAAGACGTTCGCTGGCGAGATCGGTATTGAGCACGTGCTCGAGTGCGATCAAGCGCGGCTCAGTGGCCCTCTCGGCAAAACGCGCGGTGAGCTTTGCGTGCAGCAAGGTGCGCGTGTCCGGCGAATCGTCGGCCGCAAGGATTGCGTAAGCGGCGATGGCGAACTCGCGCGGCGTATTGATGGTGTCAAGCAGCGGCACCAGCGCCACAGCCGATTCGCGCGCATACATCGTGTAGGCCGCAGACAAGACGGCACGCTGAAAATCGACCGGCTTTTGATCGACATTGAGGAGCGCGGTTTGCAAAATATTCAAGCCCTCGGCGCGATCAGCATTGAGAAAAGCAATCGCCCACAAGGCCCCGGGCGCGCCGCTATTTTCGTCGCCGATGGCCGCGCTTGGTGCCTCGGCAGGCTGCGATGTTTGCGACACGGCGACGCGAATTTTCTCGCGGCCTTCAGCGGCGGCGGCGCGTTCACCCTCGGTCGACGCGATGGGTGCCACAAAATCGGCCGGTCGATAGGCCGCGATTTCAGCCGGCGTGTGGCGCTTCTCGGTGACGATGCCCGCGCAGCCGGCAAGCAAAGCCAGCAGAACCGGAACTAGTAATCTGAGTGGATGCATTTGTTTTCGAATGGAATGGTGTGCGTCGCCCGCGATTTTTGTATTTTAGCCGGATGTGGTGACCGAAGCACATCGAGGGAAATTCAGGATTTTAACTTAGCATAATTTGCCAAAAACACCAGCACTGTAGCGCCTTCTGGCGCATTATTGGTCTGAAAGCCGCGCCGGTGCTAGTGTTTTAATAATTAAAATATGCATTTCGCACGAGAAGCCGTCACGCCGCTGGCAGCGACACTTCCAAAAATTCTGCGCCCGTTTCAGCATGCAACGACACGCCGACACCCGCAGGAATTGTCACGCTATCGTCGACATGGAGTGTGTGATCGCCGAGCGATTCACTCCGCAAATGCAACGCGCCCTTTAGCAAAAACAGGAACAACAATTCACCGTCGTGCGAGGCGAGCGGCGTATATGCAGCACGCGCAGCACGCACGATACGCGCGGCGGCAAGCGCGTGCGTGGCAGCGTTGATGCCACTATCCTGCGCCTCAAAGCCTGCGCTGTCCCGTCCCATCCACGTCCACGGCATCCATCGCGATTCGGCGGCGATGTGGCGCACGAAACGCTGTCCGCCGAATTCGCGCAGTGCTCGCACCTGCGGCGTTGGCAGCAGGAGCGTGTGATCGGCGTGCGTGTCGTGGATCGCCGGACAGCCAATCTCAATCACTTCCAGTCCCGCAGAGGCTTCCAGCACGCGGTGGCGAATCTGCGGCGGCTGCAACACGCAGTCGCCGGCATGCATCACGAACGGCTCGCCCTGATCTTCATACACCACCCGCACCCAACCCGCTTTACAAAAAATCATCTGAAATCGAATGTCGTGAAAATGAACGTAGTCGGGCACCGGCCCGCCGTCTGGAATGCGGATGTGCGAGGCGATAAAGCGTCCACCAAATCGGCCTGGAATCAAGTCGCGATACTGCATGCCCGCGCGACCGGTTGTCCATGTCTCGGCAGGAGCGTTGCGGGCGATGGTGAATTCCTGCCTGGCTCCCGGTATTTGTATCGCTGCGTCACGTCGCACCCACTCGATGCAGATACCCGGCACAGTGATGCTCGACGGTGGCTGATCGGCCATCAGCCGCAGCACAGGCATCTCAATTTTTCGTAGCAGTGTCGACTCAAGACGCAGCGTCACGCCGAAACCTGAAACGACGGCCGTGGTCGGCGCATCGGCTGGAGAAATCATCTCGACACGAAATCCCAGTTGTTCGGTGAGTGCTGCAAAAGTCGCGTCCAATTGCGAGCAGGGGATTACAATTTGTGCACTCTGGATCGGCATGGTCGTCGTCGGAAAACAAGATGTTGGTTGTACGTCATTTTCACACGCCAGTGATGCGAAACGCTAACACTTGGTGCCGCCCGCGCTGCGGTAACATGCCGCATCGCGAAAAGAATGGAGCATCAATTTGAAAGCCCACAAGTCAATTGCGCTGGCATTCACCGAATATCCACCTGCTGAAATGTTGCAGCGTGCGCAGGCGTTCCACGCAGAAATGCGCCAACGCCGCACGGTGCGCGATTTTTCGCCACGCGAGGTTTCACGCGACGTGATCGAGACTTGTTTGACCACGGCAGGTACCGCGCCGTCGGGCGCCAATCAGCAGCCGTGGCGGTTCGTGGTGGTGAGCGATGCGGCGGTGAAATCGCGCATCCGCAATGCCGCCGAAGCGGAGGAGCGCGAGTTTTACCAACACCGCGCAACTGAAGCCTGGCGCGAGGCACTCGGGCCACTGGGCACTGACGCCAACAAACCATTCATCGATATCGCACCGACTCTCATCGCGGTTTTTTACGAGGCCTATGGCGTCAACGAAGCCGGACAAAAAGAAAAACGCTACTACCCGGTGGATTCAGTTGGCATCGCTTGCGGCTTCCTGATCGCAGCACTCCATCATGCGGGTCTGGCGACGCTCACGCACACGCCGAGTCCGATGGCATTTCTGAACTCGATTTTGGGGCGTCCTGACAATGAGCGAGCGTTTCTGTTGCTGGTGGTGGGCTATCCTGCGGAAGGGGCGCGGGTGCCGGATATTCGGCGGAAAGATTTGGCGGAGTTTGTGCAGTTTTTGTGAGGCGGCATGACAGCGGCGCGGCGAGCGCATCAATTCAAGGGCAAACACGAATACTGGTGCGCTTCTCCGGCCATTATTCGGCTGTAGACCGCACCATTGCCGAGTTTTAAATTCGCAATATCGCGGGTGTGACCTTCAAGGAATGCGCCGCGCCGTCAGCTTCGCGCCGCCTTGCTCAAGCACAAAGCTGCCCGCTTTGCCATCGGTCACTTCGCCGAACGCCATCACAATCGGCGCCACCTTAGCAAAAAAACGTGTGTCGCTTTCGGCAAAAATTTCAAACTCGCCCTGACCGGTCGCCTGCGCGGACATTTTCGAGCCGCTCACACGGACGACGATATTCATTTGCTCGTTCAACTTGTATGTGCCCACGTAGCGCGCCAACACCTCGGCTGCGACCGACACCACTTTTGGCAGTTCGCGTTCGACGATGCCGTGTCGTTGATCCATCAAATGCAAGGCGATGTTCATGAGTGGCGTCGAGGTGTTGGCGACAATGAATACGCCTTCTTTCGTGTCGCGATCAACCATCAGCGAGCTCGATGAGCCGAAGGTGCCGCCATCGTGATTCAAGAATTTGCGTTCGTTGAACGGCACCTGCATCCACGCGAGCCCGATGGGATTGATGCGACCGGGGCCTTGTTCACGCATGGTGGTGGCGACGTTGATCGGCTTGGCGAGTGGTGTGTCGCGAAGACCCGCGATTGCCTCAATGTAGCTGCCCATGTCGCCAGCCGACGCACGAATCGCTCCGGCACCCGCGTGTGCGATGGGCAGGCGCCACGCCGGTGTGGGTGCGCCTTCGCTGTTGTGCGGCTGGGTGAGGCGGGGTGCGAAACGGCTCGCCTCACTGGTCGTGCTCGTCATCTTCAAGGGCTTCAAAATCCGCTCGCTTAACAACGCCTCGAAGCTGTCCATTTTCGCTGCGCGCGTCAGCGCAAGGCCTAACAATCCAAAGCCGATATTGGAATATTCGTATTTCCCGTTGCGTGCGCGGGTGGCGGTGAAGGTTTTAAGAAAATCATAAAGATCCTGCTCGCTGTAATCGGCGTAGGGATTTTTTGCGTCCTTCGGTTGCATGTTGCTGGCGAGACGTGGCAGGCCAGAGCGCTGGTCGGGTAACGCTGCGCAAGGTCGGCCTACAATATTGATTTCGCGGTGGTTGGGTTTTGTCTACATCGAGAACATCAAAACTCTAGTGCCAGAGCCGCTTCCAGGGAATTTGTGCCCTGTGAGCCTCGCCAAATGGCGATCTATGTATCAACATGCTAGGTAATCATGAAAACTGAACACCCCGATATTCTTGTCATCGGCCTCGGCGCAATGGGTGCCGCGATCACCTATCAACTCGCCAGGCGCGGCGTGAACGTGGTGGGCGTCGATCAATTCGCGCCGCCACATGCGCAGGGGTCGACGCATGGCGAGACCCGCATCACCCGCGAGGCGATTGGCGAGGGAATGCAGTTCGTGCCGTTGGCAATGCGTTCGCACCAACTGTGGCGCGAGATCGAAAATGAAACGGGGCGCACGTTGTTCGCCGCGTGTGGCGTTTTGGTGATTGCGCGCGCGGGCGGCGTGAGTCGGCTGCATGAGCAACAAGATTTTTTGGGCAATACTTTTCGCGCCGCCGAGGCATACGCCATTCCTCACCAGCGCCTGGATGCAAACGATATTGCCGCGCGCTTTCCGCAATTTGTGTTGCAGGGCGATGAGTGCGGCTACTTTGAGCCCGGCGCGGGGTATCTGGCACCTGAGGCGTGCGTCAGTGCGCAGTTACTGCTGGCCTCGCAGCACGGTGCCGATTTGCGCGTTGGTGAAACGGTGCTTAGTGTGATGCGCGTGAATGACAAGACGATCATCGAAACGGATCGTGCGCGCTATCAGGCTGGCGTGAACATTGTTGCCGCTGGCGCGTGGATGCCGCAGTTGCTGCCCGCGCTGGCGACAACGCTGACGGTCCGCCGCCAGGTGCTGTATTGGTTCGCGCTTGATGCGTCACTGTCGCATCGCTACCGGCCACGCGATTTTCCGGTGTTCATCTGGCACTGGGGTGACGGCGCGGACGACGTTTTCTATGGCTTCCCGCAGATCGATGATTCGAACGCGATCAAAGTGGCGTGCGAACAAAACGAAACGGCGACGACACCGCAAACGATGCAACGCGATGTTCTGAACACTGAAATCGATTTGATGGTCGCGCGTCACATCAAGGGTAAATTGCGCGGCATCGACGCGCGTTGCGTGGGCGCCGTGCCTTGTCTTTACACCAACGCACCGGGTGCCAATTTCATCATCGACCGGCTGCCCGACGCGACCGATACCATCGTCGTGTCGGCGTGCTCAGGCCACGGCTTCAAGCATTCTGCCGCCATTGGCGAGGCGGTGGCATTGATGGCAGTGTCTGGTGAAACGCCAAAAGTGTTGCAGCCGTTTGCGTTGAAGACACAGCATCCTTGATAACACTCACTGCGGTCGTTTGCTGTTCTCCGCCTTCCATCGCATCGCGGCAAAGATACGGTTAAAACCGCTCGGATGATCGAAAAAAATAAATTCTTCACCCGCGCCCGGTTCGAGCTTCCGGTATTCAGCCAGCTTGAAAATGGCTTCGGCGAAACCATCCGGTTCGCGCGAGGCATTGAGGCCGAATATATCCGCCTCGGTTTCAGCCGAGCGAATGATGGTGTTGAATATCGGCGTGGCAAGGAACATGTAAACGGAAAGAAGTGCGATGAGCAGCGGCAAGCCCGCCGGATCGGCCAGGCTGCGCACGCCGAAGCGTTCACCAAAGCGCGCGGTGGCCCAGCCCCAACTGGTTTTGATGAACA
>JAYVXF010000045.1:0-8188 GCA_043793345.1 Betaproteobacteria bacterium
GAAGTCGAAATCATTTGAATGTTGACATTCTCCTTGGCCAGACATTCGAACATCTTTGCCGCCACCCCCGCGTGCGAGCGCATGCCGATGCCGACCAGCGAAACCTTGGCGATTTTGTTGTCACCCGTTATGCCTCTGGCATTTACCACCGGTTTCACTTTTTCATTCAGCACGGCAAGTGCTCGCGCGTAGTCGTTGCGGTGAACGGTGAATGAAAAATCGGTAATGCCGTCGAAAGAAGTGTTCTGGATGATGACATCGACGTCGATATTGGCTGCTGCGATGGGCCCCAGAATCGCGAAGGCAATACCGGGACGGTCGGGAACCCCAGTGACGGTGAGCTTGGCTTCGTCGCGATTAAACGCGATGCCGGAAATAATCGGTTGTTCCATGGTGTCGCCTTCCTCTTCCTCGTAGGTGATCAGTGTGCCGGTGTCGTTGGAATCAAAGTCTGTGAATGATGACAAAACGCGCAGCTTTACTTTATATTTGCCGGCGAATTCCACCGAGCGGATTTGCAGCACTTTCGAGCCCTGGCTCGCCAGCTCAAACATTTCCTCAAACGTGATGCTCGTTAACTTGCGTGCTTCCGGTACGACCCGCGGATCGGTCGTGTAAACCCCATCCACGTCGGTGAATATCTGGCATTCATCGGCATTCAATGCCGCCGCAATCGCAACGCCGGTCGTGTCAGAGCCACCGCGTCCCAGCGTCGTAATATTTCCATCCGCGTCGATGCCCTGAAAACCCGCGACCACAACGACACAGCCCTCGGCAAGGTCGCGGCGAATATTGGCATCCTCAATCGACAGAATGCGCGCTTTGGTAAACGCACTGTCGGTGAGAATTTTTACCTGCCACCCGGTGTAACTTTTTGCTTTCAAGCCGAGCGTTTGCAATGCGAGTGCAAGCAGGCCGACCGACACTTGCTCGCCGGTCGCGGCGATCACATCGAGCTCGCGTCCGTGCGGGTCCGGGCTTAGCTCTTTGGCCAAGCCGATGAGACGATTGGTTTCGCCCGACATGGCCGAAGGCACTACCACCAACTGATGGCCTTGTGCGTGGTAGTGCGCGATACGCTTGGCGACCTCGCGTATGCGCTCTGGCGAGCCCATCGAGGTGCCGCCGTATTTTTGAACAATAAGTGACATGGTTTAGTTTTTTTCAGATTTTGTGCGGCGCAATAGCCGATATTTTAGCGGCTTGCTTGCGCAAAAACGAACGCGCGTTGCGGCGATGTCAGTGTGTCGCTCGCTCGCGCGCTTAAACGAGTGTCTGTTGGTCGAAACCGAAGCGGATAGTCTATAGTGCAGGCAACTATTTATGCGAGCGCACCCCGCCGCCACGCACTCCGCTGGCTGGCGATTGACCTGATCCCATGACGCGCTTACTTCGGCACACCGGCCTGGCCAAATACATCCTGATGCTCGGTATCGGCTTGTCGGTGCTCGCATGGATATTTGTCTGCCGACTGGTGGAACAGCAGGCACGCGCCGATTTCGACGCCGACGCGCAGGCCACGATAAGCGTCGTGGAGCGACGTACCCAGCGCTACATTGACCTGCTGCACGGTTTGGAGGGTCTGTTTGGACATGATCTCTCGGTGACGCGCGCGGAATTCAATCGCTATGTCAATTCGTTGAATTTGTCTGCGCGTTTCCCCGGCGTTCAGGCAATCGAATTTATCCGCCGCGTGAAGCTGGCAGAAAAATCGACCTACGAAACCACCGTCCGCAACGACCACAACATCAGCAGCACCGGCTATCCGGATTTTATTGTGACCCCTGCCGGTGACCGCGCCGAATACTACGTCATCCATTACGTCGAGCCGATGCGGGGCAATGAAATCGTGTTTGGCCTGGACATCCGCTCGCGGCAAGCGGCGCTGCTTGCCAGCGAACACGCCCGCGACGTGGGCGAGCCGATTGCGACGGGACGCTACCGATTGACCCAGGAAAAGCAGAATCAATTGGGCTTGGTGGTGTATCTGCCGATCTACGAAACATTCCGACCGGCGCGAACGCTCGCGCAACGTCGCGCTGAGTTGGCCGGATTTGTCAACATCGTGTTTCGCGTCGATGATTTGTTCGCTGAACTCATCGACAATACCCGCACCAAACCAACGCACTTTCAGGTATTTGATGTCGGCGACAGCGAGTCAGCGACCGACGCACCATCCAGCAGCAATCTGCTTTTTTCCAGTGATGTGCCGGACAATCAAGCGCTGCGAGTCGCAAACGCCGACGACATCTCCCACTCGATCACGATCGCCGGACGGCGCTGGCTTTTCACATTCAGCCGTGCCGGTGCCTACGGTAATCCCCTGCTCCATCCACTCTCGATTGCGACACTGCTGTCGACGCTATTGATCAGCCTGCTGCTGTTCATTGTCCTGCGTACCTTGTCGCGCACCCGCATTGAAGCCCAGCAACAGGCCGATAACGCAACCCGCGAATTGCGCGACCAACTGAGTTTTTTACAGCAGTTTCTCGAGGTGATTCCCAACCCGGTATTTTTCAAGGACACCGAAGGCCGCTTCGTTAGTTGCAATCACGCATTTGAAGAATTCTCCTCGCGACCGAGAAATGAATTTATCGGCAAGACCGCCTTGCAGGCAACGACCTCGGAAGCCGCAGCGCTGCATCAGGAGCACGACACCTATCTGCTCAAAAACAAGGGCCGCAGAACCTACGAGCTCACGCTCACCCGCACCACCGATGGAAAGCGCATCGACGCGATCTACAACAAAGCCGCCTTCGTTGATGCCGATGGAAAAGTCGCCGGCGTGGTCGGTGTGGTGAGCGATATTACCGAGCTTAAATTGCTGGAACACACGCTCAGTGAAAGCAACGAAAAACTTCGCTCCCTGATCGCGGCATCGCCACTCGCGATCATCGCGCGCGATCTTGACGATGTCATCACGCTTTGGAATCCAGCCGCAGAAACCATTTTTGGCTGGCAGGCAGCAGAAGTGCTGGGCACCACGACCGCCATCATCCCGGATGACATCAAGGCAGCGGCCAGCGTAATGCGTCGTCAGGCCCAGCAAGGCATGATGCTCGCGCTCGAAGAAACGCGACGCAAACGCAAGGATGGCGTGGTGCTGGATGTTTCGCTGTCAGTCGCACCCATTCGCAATGCCAATCAAAACATCGTCGGCACGATGGGCATGATCGGCGACATCAGCCGCCGCAAGCGAGCCGAAGACGCTTTGCGCGAGAGCGAAACGCAACTTCGACTCGCCATGGAAGCGGCCAGCATGGGCAGTTGGTACTGGAACGTCGGGTTGAACAGCATGACCTATTCGGAGGGCTTCGGACCTTTATTCGGACTGCCCCGTGGCACTTTTTTTCCAGAAACCGCCGATTTTTTGGCTGCTGTTCATCCCGATGATCGTGCGAGCGTCAGGGCGGTCATACACCGCGCGCTGGCGATTGAAAATAATTTCGACATGGAGTGTCGCGTCATTTGGCCGGATCAGAGTGTTCACTGGCTGGCGGTCAAAGGCCACGCCACGCGCGACGCTACCGGTCGAGCCGAACGCGTGATCGGTGTCACCACCGACATCACCACGCGAAAACTTGCCGAGCGACGCATCGCATTCCTCGCCCATCACGACGCGCTGACGGGTCTGCCAAATCGGGTACTGTTATTAGATCGCATCGGTCAGGCCATCGCGTTAAGCCATCGCCATCATTCACGCCTGGCGGTGCTATTCATCGATCTGGATCATTTTAAAAATATCAATGATTCACTCGGCCACCAGATTGGCGACCAGCTCCTGCAAATGGCCGCATCGCGCATCGAGGCTTGCCTGCGTGAAGTCGATACGGTGTCAAGGCTCGGTGGCGATGAATTTGTGATCGTCATCCCGGAGCTGGCCGACGGCGGCGAGGGCAGCAATCTAGCCGCCCTCGCCACCAAGCTGCTCGAAACCCTCGCGACCAATTTTCATTTGCAGGCTCACGACCTGCACATCAGCGCCAGTATCGGCATCAGCATCTATCCGAACGATGGCGACAACGCTGAAATCCTCATGCGCCACGCCGACACGGCGATGTATCACGCCAAGGAAAACGGTCGCGCGCAATATCAGTTTTTCACCAGCGAAATGAATATCGCCGCGCAGCAGCGCATGTCGCTGCAGACAATGCTCAGGCGCTCGCTGCAATCGAATGATTTCATCCTGTACTATCAGCCGCTGTTCTCGGCGGTGGATCCGCACCTGCTCGGCTTTGAGGCGTTATTGCGCTGGAAAAATCCCGATGGCGAGATCGTGCGACCGGGTGAATTTATTTCTGTTGCGGAAGATTCGGGGCTCATCATTCCGATTGGCGAATGGGTGTTTCGCGAGGCCTGTCGCACCGCCGCGCGCTGGCAAAAGAGCGGCCATCCGCTGCGGATGTCGGTCAATGTTTCCGCACTGCAACTGCGCCGCAAATCATTCGTCGACATGGTGAAATCTGCGCTCGCCGAATCAGGCGCAGATCCGCATCAGCTCGAAATCGAGATCACCGAACGGGTGATTGTTGGCGGTCATGAGCAAGCCCTTACAGCGCTGCGCGAGATCGATGCACTCGGTATTCAGATCGCGATTGATGATTTCGGTACCGGCTATTCAGGTTTAAGCTACTTGAAACAATTTCCAATCGACACGGTAAAAATCGACCAGTCGTTTGTCCGGGACCTGACGGTCGATGCCGACGACGAGGCGATTGTGCGTGCGATCATCGCGATGTCAAAAAGTTTGAAACTAAATATTGTTGCCGAGGGCGTCGAAAAAGCCGAACAGCTCGCCATTTTGAAAGTGCTGGGCTGCGACATGGTGCAGGGCTATTATTTCAGTCCGCCGCTGCCGATGGAAGAAGCGGACGCATTCATCGCAGCGCGAGTCGTCGATCCGATTTGGCGCATCGGCTGAGTGCCGGCGCACGCGGTAAAATGTGCAATGACCTCTAATATCTCCATCACCCGCCGCCTCGAATTTGATGCCGGTCATCGCTTGCCGAATCACCTGGGCCAGTGTCGCAACATACACGGCCATCGCTACGCGATCGAAATCACACTGTCGGGTGCGCTCATCAACGAACAAGGTGCAAGCGACGACGGCATGGTCATGGATTTCGGCGACATCAAGGCGGTTGCCAAAGAAAAGTTGGTTGACCTCTGGGATCATGCGTTTCTGGTGCATCGTGGCGACACCGTGATGGTGGATTTTCTGGCCGCGATTCAAGGACACAAGACGGTGGTGCTCGATGTTGTACCCACAGCGGAAAATCTCGTTGATGTGGCGTTTGGCATTCTTAAAGACGCCTATCACGACCGCTTCGGCCACACGCTTAAGCTCTTGCGCGTACGCTTGTATGAGACGCCGAATTGCTGGGCGGATGCAGTGGCCGCCGGATAATTGCAACGGCATCGCCCTGAAACCCTAGCGTGGATGCGGCTTTCCGAAGGTAATGCCGCCGCAAGCCGCGCCAGTGCTAGAGGATAGCGAACAGTCGTTGCGTTTTTTTAGGTGATCGTCTGCCGATACGTGACCGGACGATCCGCGCTTACTTCACTGCCTCAAGCCGAATCAATTCGCCGTCCGGCGCATCGGTCAACAAATACACATTGCCGTCCGGCCCCTGCCGCACATCGCGAATGCGGCCAAGTTGCTTCTCGAACATGCGCTCTTCCGCAACCACTTTGTCACCTTTGAGTGTCAGCCGCACCAGCGATTGATGCGCCAGCGCGCCGACCAATAAATTGCCTTGCCACTTCGGGAAATTATTGGCCGTATAAAAAGCCATTCCCGACGGCGCAATCGATGGCACCCAAACGTGCAAGGGGGCAACCATGCCCTCTTTCGCCGTGCCCTCGCCGATCTTGGTGCCGCTGCCGTAATTCGCGCCGAACGTGATTACCGGCCAGCCGTAATTGGCGCCCGAGGTGAGGATATTCACCTCGTCGCCGCCCTGCGGGCCGTGCTCGTGCGCCCATACGCGACCCGTTTCGGGATGCAAGGCCGCGCCCTGCATATTGCGATTGCCCCACGTAAAAATCTCAGGCCGTGCGCCCGGGGTTTTCACAAACGGATTGTCAGCCGGTACGCGACCATCGTCATGCAGGCGAATACTTTTACCGCCATGGTCATTCAATTGCTGCGCGCGATGCGTGGCTCCTTTGGCCGGACTATCGCCGCGATCACCGAGCGTAATGTAAAGATAGCCCTGCCGGTCAAACACGATGCGCGACCCAAAATGTTGTTGCGCCGCAGATTTTGGCTGCATTTGAAACAACAACTCAACATTCGTCATCGTCGGCGCTTCGCGCGTGCCGCCGAGTTTGCCACGGCTAAGCTCAGTACCGTATTCGCCCGGTGTCCCCGCGTTGTAGGTCCAGTAAATCCAGCCGTTCTGGGCGTACTTGGGATGCAGCGCGACATCAAGCAGACCACCCTGTCCGTGTTCGGTTGCTTTCGGCAGCCCGTCGATTGGTTTATCGACAAGCTTGCCGCCGTCAACGATGCGCATCGTGCCGCGCCGCTCGGTCACGAGCATGCGCCCGTCCGGCAGGAACGCCACGCTCCAGGGGTGATACAGCCCCTTGACGACAGACACCGCCCGCACCGTATGAAGCTCGGTTTTGAAGACGCGATCCGGTGAATCGTTTGCTGCGGACTGCGCCAATACGACGGTCGCCAGCAGAGACATGCATATCGCCGTCAAGCGTTGCGCAATGTGGAGGGGTTGCTTTGTCATGGCGGCCATGT
Organism: Betaproteobacteria bacterium; assembly: GCA_043793345.1. Classification (GTDB taxonomy): domain Bacteria; phylum Pseudomonadota; class Gammaproteobacteria; order Burkholderiales; family Usitatibacteraceae; genus UKL13-2. The sequence goes on from JAYVXF010000045.1 coordinate 6,758, forward strand.
TCAAGTCTGATGTGGCGGAAGCGGTGAGATTCGAACTCACGGAAGAGTCTCCCCTTCGCTGGTTTTCAAGACCAGTGCCTTAAACCGCTCGGCCACGCTTCCAGATTTAGTGCCCTTATTGGCTCCAGCCAATTTCGCATCCGCGAAATCGCCGTTCACCGGCGCGTTCCAGCGGAACGCGAAACCCCGGCTCACCCACTCGGCCACGCTTCCAATGTGACCAATATTTTACCATTCGCACCGCATTTTTCTCCTTCAAAAACAACGCAACTTGAAACTTTTTGCTGTAGCCTATAGTCTTACGTTTGCATTCATCGTTTCAGGAGAAAAACCATGGCAATAAACGCACCAATTATTACCTCAACCGGCACGCTGGCACCCGCGCAGAACCGCGTTTTGCGCAACACCTACGCGCTGCTCGCACTATCACTGGTGCCGACCGCGCTCGGCGCCTGGCTGGGCGTGCAGCTTAAATTTTCCTTCATGTCGGGCAATCCGTTCATTGGCTTCATGCTGTTTATGGCGATCGCGTTTGGCTTTTTCTACGCCATCGAGAAAACCAAAAATAGCGCATGGGGCGTCGCGATCCTGCTGGGCTTCACGTTTTTCATGGGGCTCATGTTGTCGCGCCTGGTCGGCAGCGTGCTTAATCTCAACAACGGCGGCACCCTGGTCGCCACCGCAGCGGGCGGCACGGCGCTGATTTTCTTTGCGATGGCCACGTTGGCGGGAACCATCAAGCGCGACCTTTCCGGCATGGGCAAATTTCTGATGATGGGCGTGCTGTTGCTCATCGTCGCTGCGTTGGCAAATATATTTTTGCAAATGCCGGCGTTGATGTTGACCATCATGGTGCTGGCCATCGGCATCTTTTCAGCGCTGCTGCTCTATGATGTGAACCGCATTATCACGGGCGGCGAGACCAACTACATCAGTGCGACGCTGTCGATTTATCTCGATATTTACAATATTTTCAGCAATCTTTTGGCGTTACTGGGAATTACCAGTAGCGATTGAATGACGCGCTGAAATATAAAAACGGCCAGTAGTTGATCTACTGGCCGTTTTTTTTCGCCTGGCAATTCAACGCGGGCAGACGCACCGGCGCACGTCTGACTCGCATCGCGCCGCAGGGTGCAAAAACCCGCTGTCATTTCGAACGCAGAGAGAAATCTGCTTCTGCTTTTATGTTGTTGTGAAGCAGATTTCTCACCCGATGAAACTGGGTTCGAAATGACAAGTTTTGAACATAACCTTGCGACTGAAAATTTGTTGCTCAAGGATAAGATATCCGAACGCGACTTGTTCACTCGCCCAGCGCCGTTGGTGCAACGCTAGCCTGAATATTTCACCGATCATTCGGAAATGAGGTCGGCGTTCCCTATGAGAGCCGCGTTGATATTGGTGTCGAAGCCAATCAATGCAAAAGGA
>JAYVXF010000046.1:0-8182 GCA_043793345.1 Betaproteobacteria bacterium
TATGAAAACTTGGATTCCCGCCTACGCGGGAATGACGGGGTAATAGAAGTTCCCAATAGAGAAGGTCTAGCACTGGCGCGGTGTGTGGCGTTAAAAGACGCAGCGAGCCGCGCCAGTGCTAGTGTTTGTCGTTTTTACACAATGGAGCATCACATCACAACGCTCATCACCACCGTTGAAAAATTTTTACGAAACCATGATCTGGAAGGCAAACGCATTTGCGTTGCACTATCCGGCGGCGTGGATTCGATGGTTTTGCTCGATGCGGTCGATCAACTCAAATCCACACTGCACCTCGATCTCACCGCGATTCACGTGCATCATGGCTTGAGTCTAAATGCAGATGCATGGGCTGCGTTTTGCGCAGATTTTTGCGCGACGCGTGGCATCTTGTTGACGACAAAAAAAGTTGTCGTCGATCGTTTGTCGCCAGCGGGATTGGAGGGCGCGGCGCGGGCGGCACGGTATGCGGCGTTTGCAGAGGAAGGGTCGGCGAATATTCTCCTCGCGCAACACGCCGACGATCAGGCCGAAACGGTGCTGCACCAATTACTGCGCGGCACGGGATTGAAGGGTTTGGCAGGCATGGGCGAAGTACGGGTTGTTTCAGATAAGCAAACAATCCTGCGCCCGCTGCTCACACTGTCGCGCACCGAGATTGAGGCGACGGCATTGGCGCGTGGTCTCAAATGGATTGAAGACGAATCCAACGATGACACCACCTACACCCGCAATTTCCTGCGTCACGAAATCACGCCACGATTGGCGACACGTTTCCCGCACTACCGCGCCTCGCTCGCGCGCGCGGCGCGGCACGCGAGCAAGGCTGATGACATGTTGGAAGCATTGGCAAAAATCGATTTGCAGTGGGACGGCGAAACGGCATCTGCTGCAGCACTCGACGCTTTGCCGAAAGAGCGCCAGATCAACGCGCTTTATCACTGGCTCACATGGCAAAAAGTTGCTGCGCCGTCGCACGCGCAGTTGGCCGAATGGGCTGCACAATTATTTCGCGCGGCCCCGATGAGTAAACCGCAGCGCGCGGGCGGTCATGATTTTGTCATCCGCCGCACCAACAATCGCCTGATATTGCAATCGACATCGCTGCCAAAATAGCCGACAAAACCATGGCTGCATTACGCGTATCATGCTAAAATCGAATGTTTTCATCAAGTTATCGAGGATTCTGAAATGGCAATTGAAAAGACACTCTCCATCATCAAACCTGACGCGGTCGCCAAGAACGTAATCGGTGAGATTTATTCGCGGTTTGAAAAAGCCGGACTGAAAGTTATCGCCGCACGCATGACGCAGCTCTCGCGTGCCGAGGCCGAAGGCTTTTACGCCGTCCACAAAGCACGTCCGTTTTTTAACGATTTGGTCAGCTTCATGATTTCAGGCCCCGTGATGATTCAGGTGTTGGAGGGCGAAGGCGCAGTCTTGAAAAACCGCGACCTGATGGGCGCGACCGATCCGAAAAAAGCGGCTGCAGGAACCATTCGTGCCGACTTTGCCGATAGCATCGATGCCAACGCGGTTCACGGCTCCGACGCCACTGAAACGGCGGCGGTGGAAATTGCGTATTACTTCCCGGCGCTGAACGTTTACACGCGTTAACCGCGTTGAACGTTTACACGCGTTAAAGCTGCACTAAATAACAGAGCGAAATTTTGGCGGTCCCCCAACACGCAAGAGGCGATAAACCAAACCTTCTCGGCATGAATTTAGCCGGGATGACGGCGTTTTTCGCCGCGTTGGGGGAGAAGCCGTTTCGCGCCAAACAGGTTTTTCGCTGGCTGCATCAGGGCGGCGTCGATAGTTTTGATGCGATGACCGATCTGGCCAAATCGTTGCGTGAAAAATTGCCGGAAGTTGCTGCGATCATTGCGCCGAAACTGATGACCGGGCAAACCTCCAGTGATGGCACGCGCAAGTGGTTGCTCGATGTGGGTACCGGCAACGGCATCGAGGTGGTGTTCATTCCCGAAGCGGATCGCGGCACGCTGTGTGTGTCGAGTCAGGTGGGGTGCGCGCTCGATTGCACGTTTTGCGCCACCGGCAAGCAGGGTTTTAACCGCAATCTCACGTCGGCTGAAATCATTGGCCAGCTGTGGTGGGCGAACAAGGCGATGGGTCGCGACCCGAAAGGCGAACGCATTGTGTCGAACGTCGTGATGATGGGCATGGGTGAGCCGCTGGCCAATTTTGATAGCGTCACCGCAGCGATGGACATCATGCTTGACGATCACGGCTACGGCCTTTCGCGCCGCCGCGTGACGCTGTCGACCAGTGGGATTGTGCCGAATCTCATCCGTCTTAAAACGCGCTGCCCGGTCGCGCTGGCCGTGTCGCTTCACGCGCCTGACGACAAGTTGCGCGATGTGCTGGTGCCGATCAACCAGAAATATCCGCTCGCCGAATTACTCGCGGCGATCCGCGATTATCTTGAAGCCGCGCCGCGCGATTTTGTGACCTTTGAATACGTGATGCTCAGCGGCGTGAATGATTCGGTGCAACAGGCGCACGAGCTGGTTGCGCTGGTGGCTGATCTGCCGTGTAAATTCAATCTGATTCCGTGGAATGCGTTTCCCGAAGCGCCGTACCAGCGCTCGAGTAACAATGCGATTCATCGTTTCCGCGAAGTGCTGCAAGCGGCGGGATTTGTGGTGACGGTTCGAAAAACGCGCGGCGACGATATTGATGCGGCATGCGGCCAGTTGGCAGGGCAGGTCGTTGATAAATCCAGCCGTTCCAAAATAATCAAGCTTGCCCGCGCGCCTGCCTGATGCGGCTCGATAACGTTTCATGACGCGCCATGACGCTTAAGGAACATCCTTGAAAAGCTTAGCTGTAGCAATCATTGCCGTTGCAGTTTCGCTAGCAATCTTGCCAGGTTGCGTGTCGACCACCGCGTTCGAGAGCAAAGTCGCTGATCAGGCCGCAAAAAGTGATCCCGCGCGGGGCGCGCAAATCCACACAGAGCGCGCTGCCGAATATTTTCGCCTGGGCAATTTGCCCGTCGCGCTGGAAGCCGCCAAACAGGCGGTCGCGGTGTTCCCCGGCTACGCACCTGCGCACAACATGCTCGGCATCATCTACATGCAGTTGCAGGACGACGGTCAGGCGGCGCAGTCGTTCGAGCAGGCGCTAAGGCTATTGCCGAACGATTCCGAAACATTGAACAACTACGGCTGGTTCGTTTGCCAGCGTAAAGACGCGGCGAGCTCGATTGCCTATTTCAAGGCGGCGCTGAAAAATCCCCTCTACGCGACGCCGGAAAGCGCGCTCTATAATTCCGGGGTGTGTTTGAAAAAAGCCGGTGATCTGGCGGCCGCAGAGCTGCAATTCAGAGCGGCCGTACACCGCCAGCCGGTGATGGCCGCACCGCTCTATGAGCTGGCCGACATCGCTTTCGAGCGCCGCCAACTGCGCGAAGCCGAGGGATTGCTCGCCCGGCACAATCAATTGGTGCAGACGCCGAGTGCTGACGCGCTGCTATTGGGCGCACGCATTGCCCGTGCGCAAGGCGACAAGTCAGCCGAGGCGAGCTATGTGCAACAACTGCGCCGGCGCTTTCCTGATGCTACGCAAACACGCGCGGCCACCGAGCTTCGCTAATCCTGACACTTGTCACCGTGAATGAACCAACATGCTGAAACCCGATAGTCCAATCCCTTCGCCGACCCCCGGCGCGCTGTCCGCTTTGCAGACGCCAGCGGCCAACGAGCCGCTGACCAGCGGGGGTTTTGACCCCAGTGCATCGGCCGGTGAATTGCTGCGCACGGCCCGCGAAAAAGCCGGATTGTCGCAGGGCGATATTGCCTCGAAACTGCGGATGGGCATCAAGCAAGTGCGCGCGCTTGAACAAGACCAATATGCGGCACTGCCGACCGGCACATTTCTGCGCGGCTTCGTGCGTAATTTCGCCAAAGCAGTCGGGGTCGCCCCTGATGTCGCATTGCGCTTACTCGCGCAAACGCATCAAGAGGCGGTCGCGCTTGACGCCAGCGCCGTCGTCATGCCGTCACAACAAAATATCAAAGTGCCCACGCCAGGTGGTGAAATTGCCACGCCGCGCATGCGTGCGCTGATCGCCACCATGATTGCGGTCCTGCTGTCTGCGGTGGTCTGGTATTGGTGGGAATATGTGCGACCCAATCTTGCTGAAGGCGGTCGTCCGAAAGTTGTCGCTGCGGAGAAATCGGTGAGCGAGCCGATCGCGCTGCCTGCGCCATCGGTCACCGCCGCGTTGCCCGACCCGGCACTCGCGCCAGAAACCAAAGCTGTTCCACCAGCGACCGCGCAGCCGGATACACCGGCGGCGGGGACGTTGACGCTACCCGCAGTGGCAGCCAAAACTCCGGAATCGGCAGAAGTCGCGCCCGACGTGCCACGACCAGCCTTGCCCGCTGGCAGTGGCGTGCTGGGCTTTACCTTTAGCGGCGAATCGTGGGTCGAAGTGGTCGACCGCAACGGCAAAACGGTGCTGGATAAAAAATTCAAAGATGGCGATACCGAAGAGGTTGTTGGTCGCACGCCGTTCACGGTCGTGATCGGCAATGCCAAAGCGACGCGCATGGCTTATGACGGCAAGGAAATTGATCTTGCGCCACACACACGCGTCTCGGTGGCGCGGGTGACGGTAAAGTAATCGCGGCAAAAGTTCGCCGCCAATAATTTTTTCGGAGGTGAAATTGTTCTCAGAAATTCAGCGCCGCAAATCGCGCCAAGTCAGCATCGGCCACGTACTCGTCGGTGGCGACGCGCCAATCATGGTGCAATCAATGACCAACACCGATACCGAAGATGTGGCGGGCACCGTTGCGCAAGTTGCAGCACTTGCGCGCGCGGGCTCCGAAGTCGTGCGCATCACCGTCAATACACTCGCCGCGGCACGTGCGGTGGCAAAAATTCGCGCCGGGCTCGACGGCTTGGGCATGAATGTTCCGCTGGTCGGCGATTTTCATTTCAATGGGCACAAATTATTGACCGAGGTGCCCGAGTGCGCGGTCGCGTTGGCCAAGCTGCGCATCAATCCGGGCAACGTCGGGCAGGGCAGCAAGCGCGATGACCAGTTCGGCGCGATGATTGAGGCTGCAATCAAATTTGACAAGCCCGTGCGCATCGGCGTGAACTGGGGCTCGCTCGATCCTGAATTGATCGCGCGCATGATGGACGAAAACGCCAAACTGAGCGAGCCAAAAGAGGCCGATGCAGTGATGCGCGAGGCGCTGATTATTTCTGCGCTCGAAAGTGCCGCCAAGGCCGAGGCACTTGGCCTCGGTGGCGATAAAATTATTTTGAGCTGCAAAGTGAGCGCCGTGCAGGATCTGATCGCGGTGTATCGCGATCTTGCGCGCCGTTGCGATTATCCCTTGCATCTGGGTCTTACCGAGGCGGGCATGGGCAGCAAGGGCATCGTCGCCTCGACGGCGGCGCTCGGTGTGTTGCTGCAGGAAGGCATCGGCGACACCATTCGTATTTCGCTCACGCCCGAGCCGGGCGGCGACCGCAGCAAAGAAGTCATCGTCGCACAAGAGATTTTGCAGACCATGGGCTTGCGCGCGTTCACGCCGATGGTGGCGGCGTGCCCCGGCTGCGGGCGTACCACCAGCACTTTTTTCCAGGAGCTTGCCGACAAGATTCAAACTTATCTGCGCAATCAAATGCCGGTGTGGAAATCAAAATATCCGGGCGTCGAAGAAATGCACGTTGCGGTAATGGGCTGCGTGGTCAACGGCCCGGGCGAATCGAAACTCGCCAACATCGGCATCTCGCTGCCGGGCTCGGGTGAGCGGCCGGTGGCACCGGTGTATATAGACGGTGAAAAAGCGGTGACATTAAAGGGCGAGAATATCGCGGAAGAATTTCACGCGCTCGTCGACGAATATGTTGCCAAAACCTATGCGGTGGGTGCGGTGCGCACCGCGAAGTCGCGCAAAAAAGAAATTCCAATCAAGCAGATCGCTTAGCCGGTTGTGCAATGTTCCGGCTGATTTTCACCAGCGAAAAATAGCTAAACTCTTTATCTGGCGCGGCTTTCAGGCACAAAATGCCCTGAACGGCGCGCCGGTTCTAGTGTTTGTCCGTTAAATTTTACATTTTCTGCCTGTCACAAGCGCCTAACACCTGCGCTTACCGGTCAACAAATCGCCCATGTTTTGCGTTATTCAACAACGAACGCTGCGTTCTCATACCAATTCCAAATTATTACAGAAGTAATTTACCGTCATTCCCGCGAAGGCGGGAATCCAAGGTAATGAAGGCAAACTTGGATTCCCGCCTTCGCGGGAATGACGTTGCAAGATGAATATTGTTGTCAATATTCCTGATTGCTGTGTAACAGCGATCACTGCGATCCCGGCATCGCATCCACGGCATCTATGGCATTGATCAGAAAAAATGATCGCGCTGCATTCGGCATCGACTATGCTGTGTAACACATTCCTGCATGATGCAGGGTCACCCACAAGGAGACGGTATGAAATCGGACATGACATTTTTTGCAACGCGACTCGGTAACATCAACCGCGAACATTTGCGTGCGCATTTTCTGCAGCTCGATGCCGAGGATCGTCATTTGCGCTTTGGCGCCTCGCTGAACGATAGCGCGATCATCCACTACGTCGATGGCATTGATTTCGAGCGTGACGAGATTTATGCGGTGGCGGACGACGCGCAAACGATTCTCGGTGTTGTTCACATCGCCGTCCTGCCACAGGAGGCCGAGCTGGGTCTCTCGGTGCTGGCAGCGGCACGCGGACAGGGCATCGGCAACGCACTGTTTGAGCGCGCGGTGATGCATTTGCGCAATCGTTGCGTGCGCGAAGTGCTGGTACGCTGCCTGCATCAAAACGCCGCGATGATGCATCTTGCGCAAAAGCACGGCATGAAAATCCAGCAGGACGGTTCCGACCGCGAGGCGCGACTCGAATTGCCCGCCGCGACCTCGGGCACCTACATGCTCGAATGGCTGCATGACCGCCAGGCCCGCTATATCGGCAACGTGCGCGACACGACGCGAATCGGGCAATCGATGCTGAAAGCGATGCCAGTGTTTCGGGGGCGTTGAACCGCACTGTGGTGGCCGCCATTCGCGTCATTGCCAGGTGCGTCGGGCGATGGATGAAATTTCCCGATTCGTCCATTCCAACTTAAAATGACGGAATGAAAATACCCAAACGGCTGCAACCGCTGCTCGAAGACGGCTTGATTGATGGAGTCGTGCGTCAGCTCATGAGCGGCAAGGAGGCGATGGTGTTCGTCGTCGTTTGCGGCGACGAAACGCGCTGTGCGAAGGTTTATAAAGAAGCCAACAAGCGCGCCTTTCGCCAGGCAGTTGATTACACCGAAAATCGCAAAACCAAAAATACCCGTCAGGCGCGCGCGATGGCGAAAGGCACGCGCTTTGGCCGTGAGTCGCAAGAGGCCGCGTGGCAAAACGCCGAGGTTGACGCGCTGTATCGCCTCGCGGCGGCGGGCGTGCGGGTGCCAAAGCCGTACAATTTTCACGAAGGCGTGCTGCTGATGGAGCTGGTGACAGATGCCGACGGTAACGCTGCGCCGCGCTTGAACGATGTCGAGTTCACGCCGGAAATCGCCATCAAGTACCACCACGCCTTGATCGGGGAAGTGGTGCGCATGCTGTGCGCGGGCGTGATCCACGGCGACTTGAGTGAATTCAATATTCTCATCAGCGGCGACGGCCCGGTGATCATCGATTTGCCGCAAGCCGTCGACGCAGCGGGCAACAACCACGCGCAGGCGATGCTCGAACGCGATGTGGCAAACCTGCGCAATTACTTCGGCCGATTTGCACCTGCCTTGCTCACCACACAATATGGTCGTGAGATTTGGGCGCACTACGAGGCTGGAACACTGACGCCGGATGTGGCGCTTACCGGACGTTTCGAGCGCAAGCAAAAAGCCGTTGATATGGATAGCGTGCTGCGCGAAATCGAGGACACACGAATGGAGGAGGCGGCGCGGTTATTGCGGATGCAGGGCTAGTGTAGTGCTTCATATTTAATGCAACTTATTACCATGATCACTAATCTGCGCCCGGCGCAACCCTTGTGGTTGTTCCCCCGGCCACGGGGGTGAAGCGGGGGTTTCGTGACGCATGCGTCACGCCCGCTGAACGGTTGGCCGATGCAGCGGCCAACGCGTCCTGCAAGGAAGG
>JAYVXF010000047.1:0-2445 GCA_043793345.1 Betaproteobacteria bacterium
ATCATCGTCACCCTCGCGTTCCGGCAGGACCATCGGTTCAACCACCACCTCGCGCGGCGGATTTGGCGCAAGCGGTCATTCGGCGGCGGGCTGATATGCACGGTTGTTCGACACGCACGTCGACGCGCGTGCCAGTCGATGGCGCAATGCGTATCGACCATTGCCAGGACGTGGCACATTTGGACGCTTACGCATGAAGCGCCTCGACATGATCCCGCGCCCCGACTGGCCGAAGAAAATGGAAGACCTGGGCTTTGGTTTTCATTCCATCGACGGCATCTATTGGGACGAACGCGCCTGCTATCAATTCACGTCCGCCGAAATCGATACGCTCGAGGACGCCACCGCCGAGCTGCATCAAATGTGTATCGGTGCGGCGGGCCATGTGATCGACAAAGGTGCTTACGAGCGTTTCGCGATTCCCGCTGAATTCATTGCATTGATCGAGCGATCCTGGAACGATGACGAAGCGACATTGTTCGGTCGATTCGATCTCTCGTGGGACGGGCATGGCGCGCCGAAGATGCTGGAGTACAACGCCGACACGCCGACCTCGTTGATCGAGGCGAGTGTCGCGCAATGGTATTGGTTGCAGGAAGTCGTGTTGCCCAACATGCCGATGGCGGATCAATTTAATTCATTGCATGAAAAACTGATCGAGCGCTGGAAAGATATTGCTGAGGAGCTGCCGAGCAAAATCGTGCATTTTACTTGTGTGGCTGACGCCGAAGAAGACGTGGGCAATCTCGAATACTTGCGCGATGTCGCGACGCAAGCGGGCATTGACGCGCGCTTCATCGATGTCGCCTCCATCGGCTGGGACGCGGTGGCAAAATGTTTTGCCGACGAGCAAAACAATGAAATCAAGTCGCTGTTCAAACTTTACCCGTGGGAATGGCTGGTGCGCGAGGTGTTCGGCAGCAATTTGATTGGCAGCCCGATGCGTCTGATCGAGCCTGCGTGGAAAATGTTGCTGTCGAACAAAGCGATTTTGCCGGTGTTATGGGAGATGTATCCGGATCATCCGAACCTGCTCGCTGCATATGACGAGCCGCAGAAATTCTCCACCGACTTTGTGAAAAAACCGATCCTGTCGCGCGAAGGTGCCAACGTCACCATCACCACCAAGAGCGGCGAAATCGCCATTCCCGGTGACTACGGCGCAGAGGGATTCATTTATCAGGCCTACCATCCGCTGCCCGTCTACGACGGCAGCCATACGGTGATCGGCACGTGGATTGTTGGCGACGAGCCTGCCGGCATGGGCATACGCGAGGATGAATCGCCGGTGACCAAAAACACCAGCCGCTTTTTACCGCATTATTTTATTTGACTAATTGAAGAGGAAATCGACATGAACAAATTTGAGATCATGGAATCGTTCGGCGGCTTCGACGACTTTCTGCTCTATCTCGCCATCGCCAGCGTGTTGCTCGCAATCTTCGTCGCAATTTATGTGCGCATCACGCCGTATCACGAAGTCGCGCTGATCCGCGAAAACAATATGGCGGCAGCGTTCAGCCTTTCAGGCGCGCTGATCGGCATGGTGATTCCGCTTGCCAACGCGGTGGAGTACAGCGTGAATCCGGTCGACATGGCGATCTGGGGATTTATCGCGTTGGCGATTCAACTCATTGTGTTCATCATCGCGCGCATCGCGTTGCCGCATATCGTTGTCGATATTCCAGCGGGCAAACAGGCATCGGGATTTTTTCTGGGCGCGATTTCGATTGCGGCGGGGATATTGAATGCGGCTTGCATGACGTATTGACATCGCGGCAAAACCTAGCATTGGCGCGGCTTTCAGACATATTTTGCCAAGGATCACTGATGAACAAAAGCCTGAAAATATTTCTCGGCGCATTGAGCCTCGCGGTTGCTGCTGCTGCATGCGCGCAGCCAGCCGTCGCGCCAAAACCAAAAGTCTACGCGCTGATTTCTGCCGTGGGCGACCAGTTCACGATCGTCACGCAAAAGCGATCAGTCGGATCCAACATTCTGGATAACTACCGCCGCGATGTGATGAAGGTGCCCAACAACGGCCTCAACGCCTCGATCCTCAAAGGCCTTGATCGCGCAATCGAGCAACGCGACCCTGGCAGCACGCGCATTCTGGCCACGCTGAACGCACTGGAAATGGAAGGCGTGCTACCGGTTGATCGCGAAAAAGTGGCGATGAAAAAACTGCTCGCCGCATTCGAAAAAATGCCGCGGCGCATGGACTGGGACACCATCATCGTGGTCACGCCGAAGTTTCAATTCTCCGAACGCAAAGGCATGGGCTCAAAGCTTGAAGGCATCGGCATTTATGTGCAGCCGCTTGAGAAAGGCTCGCTCGGTGAACTGGCCGACAGCAGCAACGACATTCTCGGCAGCGACGGCGAAGAAACCATCACGCCCGACGGCAAGCCCGGCAAGCGTTCCGGCCGCTACCTCGCGCCGTAC
>JAYVXF010000048.1:0-23665 GCA_043793345.1 Betaproteobacteria bacterium
GGGAATCCAAGTTTGGCTGCGTGAACTTGGATTCCCGCCTTCGCGGGAATGACGAACCCTGATTTGAAACTGTCGCCATTATTTCTGACTGATGAGTAACTTCATGAAATGGCTTTGCAAAATTGAGTTGATGATTATCGCGGTTTAGGTATCAGCGATTTTTGAATGCCGCCCAAGTGTACGGATTCGACTTCGCCTATCATAGTTGTAGATTATGTTTTTTTAACCACGGAACAATCAATCATCATGGCAGCGTTACCGAACACGATCCCGCCCGCATCTCGCGTTGAGCTCATCGCGAAATTGCGTGAGGTCTTGCCTGCCCGCGCCTTGCTCACCGAAGCCGAGGCGATGAAGCCCTACGAATGCGATGGCCTCTCGGCCTATCGGCAAGTACCGATGCTGGTGGTGCTGCCGCAGTCGGTCGACGAGGTGCAGCGCATTCTCGCCATCGCGCATGATACCGGCACCAAGGTGGTGGCGCGCGGTTCCGGTACGGGGCTCTCGGGCGGTGCCACGCCGTTGGGCGACGGCATTCTCATGTCGCTGGCGAAATTCAATCGTATCGTCAGCATCGATCCGCTGGCGCGCACGGCGCGCGTGCAACCGGGCGTGCGCAACCTGCAAATCTCCGAGGAAGTCGCGCCACTCGGTCTTTACTACGCGCCCGATCCGTCGTCGCAGATTGCCTGCTCGATCGGTGGCAACGTGGCCGAAAATTCGGGCGGTGTGCATTGTCTGAAATACGGCCTCACGGTTCATAACGTGCAAAAAATTGACGTGGTCACGATCGACGGCACGGCGGCCACCATCGGCTCCGACGCGCCGGACGCGCCGGGCTACGATTTGCTGGCATTGATGACCGGCTCCGAAGGCATGCTCGGCGTGACCACCGAAGTCACTGTGAAATTGATCCCGAAGCCGCAGTTGGCGCGGGTGGTGATGGCAAGTTTTGATGACATCGAAAAAGCCGGTGACGCGGTGGCCAATATCATCGGTGCGGGCATCGTGCCGGCCGGGCTTGAGATGATGGACAAGCTCGCCAACGTTGCGGTCGAGGATTTTGTTCATGCCGGTTACGATCTCAACGCCGAGGCGATATTGCTTTGCGAATCCGACGGCACGCCGGAAGATGTGGAAGAAGAAATCGCCAAAATGGAAGCGGTGTTGAAAGCGTCCGGCGCGACTGCGTGCCGTGTGTCGAAAGATGAAACCGAGCGGCTCAAATTTTGGTCGGGTCGCAAAGCCGCTTTCCCGGCGGTCGGTCGCATCTCGCCGGATTATTATTGCATCGACGGCTCGATTCCGCGGCGTGCGCTGGCAGCGGTGCTGAAACGCACGGCTGAGCTTTCGATCAAATACGACCTGCGTTGCGCCAACGTATTTCACGCCGGTGATGGCAACCTGCATCCGCTGATTTTGTTCGACGGCAACATTGCCGGTGAGCTTCATCGCACCGAACAATTCGCGGCGGATATTCTGGAGCTTTGCATTGAACACGGCGGTACCATCACCGGCGAGCATGGCGTCGGGATCGAAAAAATCAATCAGATGTGCAGCCAATTCACCGATGCCGAACGCGAAATGTTTTTTGCCGTGAAGCGCGCGTTCGATGCGGGCATGTTGCTCAATCCAGGCAAAGCGATTCCGACGCTTAGCCGCTGCGCGGAGTACGGGCGCATGCGGGTGCATGGCGGGCAATTGCCGCATGCGGAACTTCCGAGGTTTTGATTTTGTGCGAATTTCAAAAATGTAGATCGGCTCTGGGTGGGGCGTTCGGAGCAAAAATGGCTGTAAAGTCGCGCCAGTGCTAGTGTTTATCTTGTTTTTGCCAAGTAGATTCTTCTGATGCCGATGCAAGCCGCACTCATCCAGGACTTCGAACGCATCACCCCGCCGCTAAAAGTCATCGCGGATATCGAACGCTTAAAACCGTTTGAGACCGACGCGTTTATTTCGCATCGCGCCTTGCCGCTGTGCGCGGTGCTGCCCGAATCGGAAGCACAGGTGGTGGCGATTGTGAAAGCGTGCAACGCGCGCGGCGTGCCGCTGGTCACGCGAGGTGCCGGTACCAGTATTTCGGGCGGCTCTATCCCGCTTAAAGATGGTGCACTGGCAGTGATGGCACGGATGAATAAAATTCTCGATGTCGATCCGGCATCCCGCACCGCGCGTGTGCAACCGGGTGTTGCCAACGCGGCGGTGTCGGTAGCTGCCGCACCCTACCAATTGTTTTACGCGCCCGATCCGTCGAGTCAGATCATCTGCTCCATCGGCGGCAATGTGGCCGAAAATTCGGGTGGCATTCATTGCCTCAAATACGGCCTCACGGTACACAATGTGATCAAGCTTCGGGTGGTCGCACTGAACGGCGAAATACTTGAGATCGGCTCTGCTGCACTCGATGCGCCGGGTTACGATTTATTGGCGCTGATGAATGGCTCCGAAGGATTGCTCGGGCTCATCACCGAGATTACCGTGAAGCTCACGCCCGAGCCTGAACACATCGAGACGCTGTTGGCCGCATTTCCGTCGGTGACGGATGCCGCAAATGCCGTCAGCAACATCATCGGTGCGGGCGTGATACCGGCAGCGCTGGAGATGATGGACAAGATGGTGATCAATGCGTGCGAGAAATTCATGGCCGCCGGATTTCCGCTCGATGCCGAGGCGCTGTTGCTGGTCGAGCTCGATGGCGACACTGAGGAAGTCCGCGAACATTTGGAAAAAGTGGAAAGCATATTGACCTCCTGCCACGCGCAACAAATCCGTCGCGCCAGAGATGACAACGAGCGCGAGACGCTGTGGAAATCGCGCAAAGGTGCATTCGCCGCACTGGCCACGATTAGCCCGGATTACTACTGCATGGACGGCACCATCCCGCGCCGCGCTCTGCCTTACGTGCTGGCGCGCTATCAACAATTGGCGGCGGAATACGGCATGATGATTGCAAATGTTTTCCATGCCGGTGACGGCAATCTGCACCCGGTGGTTTTTTATGACGCCTCGATTGCGGGCGAAATGGAGCGCAGTGAAGAGCTCGGTGGAAAGTTGCTGGAAGTTTGCATCGAGGTGGGCGGCACCATCACCGGCGAACACGGTGTGGGGATTGAGAAACTAAAACAAATGTGCGTGCAGTTTCGCGAAAACGAATTGGCGATGTTTCATGCGATCAAGGCGGTATTCGACCCGGCGGGTTTGTTGAATCCGGGACGTGCGGTTCCCGAACTGAAACGCTGTAGCGAATGGGGCGGCATGCATGTCCGCGACGGGAAAATTCCGCGCGCCGACATTCCCAGATTTTGACGAGACGAGAAAAATGGATGCTACTTTTATAAGCGAGCGCGTAAAACTTGCACGCGCCAACAAAACGCCACTGGCTATTCATGGCGGCAACACCAAGGCGTTTTACGGTGGAGCAATCGTTGGCGAGCCGCTCGACGTGCGCCCCTACAGCGGCATCATCGAGTACGAGCCGAAGGAATTGGTGTTGACGGTGCGCGCGGGCACCACGCTTGGCGAGATCGAGTCGGTGATGGATAAGGCCGCACAGATGTTGCCGTTCGAGCCGCCGCACTATGCGGAAGATGCGACCATCGGTGGCACTGTCGCGGCCGGCCTGTCAGGGCCGCGTCGGCCGTACACGGGTGCCGTGCGCGATTTTGTGCTCGGTGCGCGCATCATCGATGGCAAGGGTGACGATATGCGCTTCGGTGGCCGCGTGATCAAGAACGTCGCAGGATACGATGTGTCGCGCCTGATGACGGGCGCGTTGGGTACGCTGGGCGTGCTGCTGGATCTTTCGTTCAAGGTGCTGCCCAAGCCCGCTGTTGATGTCACATTGCGCTATGAAATGAACGAGGCCGCAGCGATTCGGCAGTTCAATGAATGGGCCGGTAAGCCCTTGCCGATTTCGGCAACCTCGTGGCATGACGGTGTGGCGATGCTGCGACTCTCCGGCGCGTCGGCAGGCGTCAAGGCGGCGCGACTGAAGCTTGGAGGTGACATCGTGGACGACGCGATTGCGGGGGCGTTCTGGCGTGCCTTGCGTGATCAAAATGAAGAGTTTTTTTCATCTGCGGAGCCGCTCTGGCGCGTGTCTGTGCCGCCGACCTCCCCACCACTGGCATTAATGATGCCGCAGTGGATCGAATGGGGTGGCGGGTTGCGCTGGCATCGCGGTGCCGCGGATGCGTCGGCGCTTCGCACCAAGGTGGCCGCGGTTGGCGGGCATGTCACGCTATTTCGCAACGGCGATAAATCGGCCGGTGTGTTTCATCCGCTGCAACCCGCGCTCAAAAAAATTCATGGTGATTTGAAACTGGCGTTCGATGCGGAAAATATTCTGAATCGCGGTCGTATGGATAATTTTTAGATGACATATAAAAATGCAAACTAATCTGGCCGACTGGATCAAAGACACGCCCGAGGGCATCGAGGCCGATGCGATTCTGCGCAAATGCGTCCACTGCGGATTCTGTCTCGCGACTTGCCCAACCTACCAGCTCACCGGTGACGAGCTTGACAGCCCGCGTGGACGCATTTACCTGATGAAGGAAATGCTCGAAGGCAATGCAGTCACCGCGAAAACGCAGTTTCATCTGGATCGCTGTCTGACTTGTCGCGCCTGTGAAACGACCTGTCCGTCTGGTGTGCAATACGGTCGTCTGGCCGATATTGGCCGCGAGGTGGTCGAGAAAAAAGTGCCGCGTTCGTTCACGGATCGGCTAACGCGAACCGTGCTGAAAAATACCTTGCCACACACTGCCTTGTTTTCGGTCGGCTTCGGCATCGGGCGTGCGGTCAAAGGATTACTGCCGGATGGCATTAAAAAATATCTGACATCCAAACGCGAGGAGGGCGTCTGGCCGCAGCCTGTGCATGCGCGCAAGATGCTGGTGCTGGATGGCTGTGTGCAGCCCGCGATGGCACCGTCGATCAATCACGCCACCGCACGGGTGCTGGACAAACTCGGTATCTCGCTCATCATTGCGGACCGCGCAGGCTGCTGCGGCGCGATCCCGCATCACTTGAACGATGCGCATGAAGCGTTTGCCTATATCAAACGTAATATCGACGCGTGGTGGCCCGCCATTGAAGCTGGTGCAGAAGCAATCGTGGTGACTGCATCCGGCTGCGGAACGATGGTCGCCGAATACGGCCACATGCTGCGTGCCGATCCCGTCTACGCCGAAAAAGCGGCGCGCGTGAGTGGGCTATATCGGGACGTGAGCCAGGTGATCGAGGGGGAACGATCAACGCTATCGACGCGGCTTAAGGAGAAAGCTGCGCTTTTGGCGAAAAGTGGGTCTGTGCCCATCGACGCGGCAGTGACGAAACAGAAACTCGCCTTCCATGCGCCGTGCAGTCTGCAGCACGGCTTGAAGATTCGCGGCGTGGTGGAGAGTCTGCTGCTTGAAGCTGGATTTGAATTGACCCATGTGCCGGACGCTCATTTGTGCTGCGGCTCGGCCGGCACCTATTCAATATTGCAATCGGAGTTATCGCAGCAGTTGCTCGCCAACAAAGTGACTGCGCTTGAATCGGGTAATCCCGACGTGGTTGCCACCGCCAACATCGGCTGTATGGCGCACATTGAGAGCGGACTTCACAGCAGCTCCAAAACGCCGATCCTGCACTGGATCGAGTTGCTTGATCGGCGGCTACAGTAAGCTATTCAGCGCCGATACAAACGCAGTCGTTCCACGTTGTCACCCGGTCGTGAGCCTTCCCACACCAGTTGCCACTTGCCGTCGACTGCGGGCACTTTTTCTTTACCGCCCTGGGTGAGCAGCCAATCGCAGCGGGCCGACGCGTTTAGTTCCATCGGCACAAAGCGCAGTCGGGCAAAATAATCCAGCATCGCGCGTTGCGGCTCGCCCAGATTGACTGCCGCAATGCAGGTGCGCGTTGTCGGCATTTGCGCGGCGATCACAGCGGCCGTGGTGCGATAGCTTTGCACATGATTTACCGCCGGCAGCCCCAGCATGTTCAGCAACATCCAAACCAGCGTGACGCCCGCCGCCCAATTGACGATGGCGCGGCGGTTGTTGCGATGCGCGCGCATCAGCGCGTAGACCCACACGAGGGTAAGGACAACCGCAAAACAAAACGACACCCAGCCAAACGCAAAGTCGAAATCCGGCACCTGACGCGCCATCGCGCGCGCCGCCGCCTCAGGCACGCCGGTCACTGCCGCCGTCCAGTACAGCCATATGGCGATTGCCAGCAAACCAAAAAACACCAGGCTGAACCAATCGATGAAACTCGCCAGACTGCGCGGCAGCCGATCCAGCACGCATGCAGCCGCAAGCACCAACGGCAGCAGCAATACGGGACCTACCGCATCGCCGGCCTCGCGGAAAAACGACAACCAGAAAAGTAATACTAAAAATCCAACCAGCGGCAGTGCCAGCTCAAAGCGCTCGCGCAGTTTTTTAGCGTCCTTCCACCACAGCCAGACCGCAAACGGAAACGCCGGCAAGCCGACCCACGGCAGACTGCGAATAAAATACATCGGGTTGATCGAGTCGCGGGTGCTGGCATCCAAAAACGGCGCGCCAAGAATGGCATCAGTCCACGTCAGCGGCGAAGGTGTGCCGGTCAGTAGCAGCGCAATTGGAAATAGCATCATGAAAGGCAATGAAACCAGCAGCGCCACGCCGACGCCGCGCTGAAAGATGCGATTTCGCCACTCGCTTAGCACCCACATCAGCATGATGGCGATAGCCGGAATCGCCAACGCAGGAATTATTCCCACCGACATCGCGACGATGCCGGTGCCAATGCCGGTCGTCGCGCCACCCTTGGTTGCCTCGGAACGGATGCGCGTCAATCCGTAAAACGCAATCGCCATTCCGGCGAGCCCGCCGAGCTCGGGGCTCATCTCATGACCGCGCAGAAATATGCCAAGCGAGCCGATGAGTAACACCACGCTGATACGACCCGCGCGCTCATCGAACAATCGCTTGGCCGTTTTGTGCGTATAAAACAGCGTAATCGCAATCAACAATCCGGTCGCAAGCCGCGCGCCATCGTGCAGCGGCAACAGGGGCGAGAAAATTTTTGCTGTCAACGCGGCCAGCCAATAATAAAGCGGCGGGTAGTCGTGATTGGCAATACCCGCGACGGTCGGCATCAGCCAATTGCCGTCCTGCAACATCGAATAAATGATGCCGAATGTGGTTGCCTCGGTTTTCCACGGGTCGTGGCCGATCAGCCCTGGCAGGATCCACGCCGCGCAGATGATGATGAACAGCGCGGCTTTGACCGGCGTTGAGGCCCCATCAAAAATGAGCGGCTGGCGCAGCGTTGACGACAAGGTATCTGAGAGGCGGTCGTGCGTTTTTTGGCGAGACGGATTGGATGTCGGTTTCATGTTGCCGCGAGGTTGAGCAAGGTGGCGCGCCTCATTAAATTTCCGTTGCACGATCAATGTGTGTCGACATTTTACGCCGCAGTGTTGCGTAGGCAGTTGCGCGAATTACCGGCAACAAAAAAGGCAGCCGAAGCTGCCTTTTATGTTGATGTTCAATCAACTACTTCGCTTTGCTGGCCGATGCCCGAGCCTTGGGCGCTGGTGCCGGCGGCGGTGCGACAACCGGCTTTTCAGCCGAGCGCGTATAACGCTGCTTGAATTTGTCGATACGGCCAGCCGTATCCATGATCTTGTGCTTGCCGGTATAAAACGGATGCGACTCGGAAGAAATCTCGATACGGATCATCGGATATTCCTTATCGTCGGTCCACAGCATTTTTTCCTTGCCCTTCGTCTCGACAGTCGAGCGGGTCAGGAATTTGAAATCGGATGAAGAATCAAAAAAGATAACTTCGTGGTATTCGGGATGGGTGTTCGGTTTCATGCTGTTTGCCTTTCTCTCTGTAAAGGGCGACCCCAGTGGCGGCCTCTATGCAGACAAGTATTTGAAGAACCGCAAATTATGCAGGAAATCGGTCGAAAAGGCAACGCCGCTAGCCTTGGGCGACTAGGCCGGTCAGTTCTTTTTCATTGAATCAAAAAACTCCGCGTTGTTCTTGGTTGCTTTGAGTTTGTCAACCAAAAATTCCGTCGCTTCGAGTTCATCCATGCTGTACATCATTTTGCGCAATACCCAAACCTTCTGCAGCAACTCGGGCTTGATGAGCAATTCTTCTTTGCGCGTGCCTGAGCGATTGACGTTGATCGCAGGATATACGCGCTTTTCAGCGGCGCGACGATCAAGGTGGACCTCCATGTTGCCGGTGCCTTTGAATTCTTCGTAAATCACGTCGTCCATGCGGCTACCGGTATCGATCAGTGCGGTCGCAATAATGGTGAGCGATCCGCCTTCTTCGATATTGCGTGCGGCACCGAAAAAACGTTTCGGTCGCTGCAAGGCATTGGCGTCGACGCCACCGGTCAATACCTTGCCGGAAGCCGGCACGACGGTGTTATAGGCGCGTGCCAGACGGGTGATGGAGTCGAGCAGGATCACTACATCCTTTTTGTGTTCGACCAGACGCTTGGCTTTTTCGATCACCATTTCTGCGACCTGCACGTGACGGGTGGCGGGCTCATCAAACGTCGAGGAAACGACTTCACCTTTCACGGTGCGGGTCATTTCGGTCACTTCTTCCGGGCGCTCGTCAATTAACAGCACGATGAGCATGACTTCCGGATGGTTGGCAGTGATGGCGTGCGCAATGTGCTGCAGCATGACCGTCTTGCCGGATTTGGGTGAAGCCACCAGCAAACCGCGCTGGCCCTTGCCGATTGGCGCGATGATGTCGATCACGCGACCGGTGATGTTTTCTTCCGACTTGATGTCGCGTTCAAGCGTGAAAGGCTTGTTTGGAAAAAGCGGCGTGAGGTTTTCGAAAAGAATTTTGTTCTTCGCGTTCTCCGGCGCTTCGCCGTTGACCTTGTCGACCTTCACCAGCGCGAAGTAGCGCTGACCCTCTTTTGGCGTGCGAATTTCGCCTTCGATGGTGTCGCCGGTATGCAGATTGAAACGGCGAATCTGCGAGGGGCTCACATAAATGTCATCGGGGCCGGCGAGGTAGGAAATATCGGGAGAGCGCAGAAAGCCGAAGCCGTCCTGCAGCACTTCGAGCGTGCCGTCGCCGAAAATGGCTTCGCCTTTTTTCGCTTGATGTTTTAACAGCGCGAAAATGAGCTCTTGTTTGCGCAGGCGATTGGCACCTTCAAGTTCGAGCTGGTTTGCCATCTCGACGAGTTCGGAGACGTGCTTGAGTTTCAGTTCAGATAGTTGCATGGCTTTAGTTGTATGAAAAATACGGACGGGAAATGGCCGTGAAACATAGCGCCTCTCCACGCGGGTTTTCCGAGGGATCCCAAGGAAAACCGGGTTTCAACTCACAAGGTTAGGAGGTAGGGCGGAGGTGCTACAGGTAACTACGGTAACTGCGGGACATCTACGGAATGACAATCAACGCAGATTTCGGTGCAGGATAGGGCGGCTTCGCGCCCTTGTCAATCACTAAATATTAGCGTCGATAAATGCCGCCAACTGCGTTTTGGATAGTGCGCCGACCTTGGTCGCCTCGACGTTACCGTTTTTGAACAACATCAGCGTTGGAATTCCACGGATGCCGTATTTCGGCGGCGTGGCTTGGTTCTCGTCGATGTTCAATTTGGCCACTTTGAGCTTACCTGCATATTCCTTGGCGAGATCGTCAAGGATGGGCGCGATCATTTTGCAGGGGCCGCACCATTCCGCCCAATAATCAACCAGCACAGGCGTCGTGCTTTGCAGGACTTCGACATCAAACGTGTCATCAGAAACGTAGGTAATTGCATCGCTCATCGGGAACCTCAACATGGAAAACTAGATTGCATTATGACATTGAACGCTGCATCGGGCTGTGGGCTGAGTTTGATGACGGAAGTGCACTGGTGGTCTGCTAAAATGTAGGACTGGAAGTTGAATTTCAAAGGTTGTGTATGACTTACGTTGTGACCGAATCCTGCATCAAGTGCAAATATACCGATTGCGTCGATGTGTGCCCGGTGGATTGTTTCCGAGAAGGGCCGAACATGTTGGTCATCGACCCGGACGAATGTATCGATTGCACCTTGTGCGTGGCCGAGTGCCCGGTTGAGGCGATCTTTGCCGAGGACGATGTGCCGGAAAATCAGCGCAAGTTCATTCCGATCAACGCCGAGCTCGCCAAGGGCTGGAAGGCAATCGTTGAGCGCAAGCCTGCACCGGTGGATGCGGATGACTGGACGAAGGTAAAAGACAAGGCGCATTTGCTGGAGAAATAGGCGTCGGCAGAAGGAAAATAAAGTGAGCGCGGCGTGAGTTCGCTTTCTGCTTCGATCAATTCTTTAGCCGCGCTCACCAACGAGCAGCTATTTGACGCGCTCTTGAAAGACGAGCGCGCCACCGTCGTCACGCCCAATCGCCGACTCGCGGCGTATCTAAAAAATCAATTCGATGCGGCGCAACGCAAGGCTGGGCGCGCCGCGTGGGCGAGCGCCGACGTTATTCCACTCGCCACTTTTTTTGAACGCAGCTACCGGGCGTTGAATTTACGCGCTGAAAATAATGCGCGACCACAACTGCTTGATGACGCGCAGAGCCATTTGCTTTGGCAACAGGTGGTGCGCGCATCCGACCTTGCCAGCCATTTGTTAAGCGTCACGCAGACGGCCAAACAAGCTGCTGCCGCGTGGTCGGTCGCGCATGCGTGGGAATTGTTGCCTGCGATGCGTCGGTCCGCGCTGTTTGAGGATGCTTCGGTTTTCCTTGGCTGGGTCGAGCGGTTCGCGCAGCTATGCCGCGAGCGCGGCGTGATTGACGCGGCGGTATTGCCGGCGGTCGTGACGCATGCAATGCAGGAAGGGAAACACGATTGGATTGAAATTCTGCCGCGTCAAATTTTTATGGCGGGCTTTGATATTGTCACACCGCAGCAGCAACATTTCTTTAGCACCTGCAGCACGCTCGGTGTGGTGGTGCGACCGGTAACTTCTGCAAACGTGCAACCGCAATCACCTTGCCGCCGCGTCGAGTTTGCGACCGAGGATGCCGAATTGCGAGGCTGTGCGGTCTGGGCGCGTCAACGTTTGCAGGCCAGCCCGCAATCACGCATTGCCATCGTCGTACCCGATCTCAGCGCCAGGCGCAGCGCGGTTGCGCGCGCGCTAACCGATGCCTTGCAGCCGATGCAGCGCGCGCAATCGTTGCGCGCGGCGAATGGCGTTGCAACGGGTTTCAATATATCGCTCGGTCTTGCGTTGAACGAATACGCGCTGGTGTACGACGCGCTTTCACTGATTGCGTTTTCGCAAAACCGCGCGATGCCATTCCTTGAGGTCAGCGCTTTGTTGCGTTCACCTTTTATCACCGGTGCCAGCAGCGAGATCGGCCCACGAGCAAGGCTGGATGCGGCTCTGCGAGAGGTCGTAGCGCCAGAAATCAGCTTGTTTGCATTGCAGCGGACGTTGAAATTGACGAGTGTCGCGCAGGTGGCGCGTGCGGTGGCCGGATGCCCGACATTAATCAACATCATTGATCGCGTGGCGAGTCTTGATGCGCCGACACCCGCGCGCAAGCCATCGCCGCGCGATTGGAGCCGACATTTCGGCCAAGTGTTACTCGCTTGGGGATTCCCCGGCGACGACACGCTGGATTCGGCTGACTATCAGGTATTGGAAAAATTCCGTGATGCCTTGGGCAAGTTAGCCACTCTCGATGCCGTGCAGCCGCGCATGCGTGCCGACGAGGCGTTGAACCACTTGCGCAGCATCGTCGCCGACACGGTATTCCAGCCTGAGCAGGGCAATGTGGAAGCGCCGATTCAGGTCCTCGGCATTCTTGAGTCGGCGGGTCAATCATTTGATGCATTGTGGGTAACGGGTTTACATGCGGATGCGTGGCCACTTGCGGCGCGACCCAATCCATTTATTCCTGCGGTACTGCAGCGAGCCGCAGGCGTGACCGAAGCGTCCGCTGCGACTTCATTGGCGCTGGATCAACGCATCACCGAAGGCTGGCGTAGCTGTGCTGCGGCAGTCGTCTTTAGTCATGCGGAAACGGGCGACGCCAGCAAGGCGAGCGAGCAGCAACGTGCCGCGAGTGCGTTAACGCGGGATATTGCTGCGACCGACATGTCAGCGCTGGTTGAGGAAGATCTGTCGACGGATTTCGCACACGCGCTTTTTTTAATAAGTCAGCGCGAGCCGATCCCCGATGCTCCGCTGGCCGCGTTGCCGAGGCTCACCAAAGTAGGCGGCGGTGCAACGGTGCTGCGAGATCAGGCGGCGTGCCCGTTTCGTGCGTTCGCGCGTCATCGACTGGGCGCGCGCGCACTCGGCGCGCCGGAAGTCGGGCTCGATATGGCGGAGCGCGGCACGTTGTTGCATCGCGTGTTGAGTCTCGTTTGGACGCACCTCAAAACGCATGCGCAGTTGATCGCGCTCAATGATGCCGCGATAAAAAAGTTGGTGAACGAGATGGTGGCGAAAGCCATCACTGAAGCGCACAACAAAGGAATGGATAGCCTCACCGGGCGCTTCGCCGAAATCGAGCAGGCCAGACTTTGCCGATTGGTGATCGAGTGGCTCAATTACGAACGTGAGCGCACGCCGTTCGAGGTGGTCGCCTGCGAACAAGCGCGCCAGGTCTTGCTGTCAGGACTGTCGATGCAGCTGCGGCTCGACCGACTGGATCGACTTGATGACGGCACGCACGCGCTGATCGATTACAAGACCGGTGTCGCAAAGGTGGCTGGTTGGCTGGGTGAACGGCCCGATGAGCCGCAGTTGCCGCTCTACTTTCAGACCAGTGAACAAACCGTTTCAGCACTCGCGTTTGCGCGCGTCAAACGTGGTGCGAGAGGAAAAGTATTCGGCTTCGACGGTGTCGCGGCTGCTGAAAATCTGCTGCTGGATGTGGGCCAGATTGAACATAAATTCGGCATGGAAAAGAAAGGCTACGTTTCGTGGGATGTGTTGACAGCAGAGTGGGAAACATCGCTCAACACCTTGGTTACAAATTTCATCAATGGGGACGCCGAGGTTGATCCGAAAAACGGCAGCCTCACTTGTGCGCAGTGCGATCTGCAAAGCCTGTGCCGGATTTCAGAATTGACCGGTTCGGACATTGCGGATGATGACGACGCGAGCGATGCCGGTGCGAAAGCGTCCGATGCGTAGTGAAAGTCCAAGCACAGTCGCCGACCACGCCGAGCGCGAACGCGCACTCGACACTACGGTTTCGTTCATTGTGCGCGCGCCCGCCGGCTCGGGCAAAACGCGATTGCTTATTCAGCGCTACCTTGCCTTGCTGGCACGCGTGGATGAGCCGGAAGAAATCGTTGCCATCACTTTCACCCGCAAGGCCGCAGCGGAGATGCGACAACGCGTACTCAACGCGTTTGTCGCCGCCAACAATCCGGATGCGTGCGACGATGCGGATACCGTTCGTCTCGCCCGTGCGGTACTTGCCCGCGATGCGGAACGCGGCTGGCAGATTCTCAGCAATGCGTCGCGCCTGCGCATGCAGACGATTGACTCGCTGAATGCGTCGATCACGCGCCAGATGCCGCTGCTGGCGCGCTTCGGCGCGCAGCCGGAAAGTATTGATGACGCGAGTGGTTTGTATCGCGAGGCCGCACGCAATTTACTCGCGCAGATCAATGATGGCAACGATGTTGCCAGCGATATCGCCACGCTGCTCGCGCATCTCGACAACAATGTTCTCATCACTGAGAGCTTGCTGGCCGATGTGCTGCGTTCACGCGATCATTGGCTGCGCAATCTGCGCGAGATGCATGAACGCGAGATGTTGGAGGCGACACTCGCGCGTGTTTGCGCGCAGGCCGTGGCGAGAATGGCGGCGGCGTTTCCAGCCGAATTGAAAAATGAAACACTAGCACTGGCGCGGCTAGCAGGCCAATATCTGGCTGCGGAGTCCGTGGAATCCGGGTTTTGCGTGCTTTACGCTATGACAGAATTTCCCGGTGGCGAGGCGGAGGCCTTGCCCACATGGCTGGCTCTCGCCGAGTTGTTGCTGACCAAAACGGGGTCTTGGCGAAAAGTGGTCAACAAAAATCAGGGCTTTCCGGTTGGCATTGGCAAGGACGAAAAAGCACGATTCAGCGCGCAAAAAAATCGCATGAATATATTGCTGGCAGCATTGGCCAGCGGCGACACCAATGGCAACACAATGGCAGCAGCATTGCAGCAGTTGCGTTCACTTCCAGCTACGGCCTTCAGTGAAAGTCAGTGGCAAATATTGGGTGCCATCGTGCGCCTGTTGCCGCACGCGACGGCCGCCTTGTGGAGCGTGTTTGGCGAGCACGGCCAATGCGATTTCACAGAAATCGCCGAGGCCGCGTCACGTGCGCTCGGGCACGACGATGCACCGACCGACCTCGCCCTGGCACTCGACTATCGGATCAGTCATTTGCTGGTGGATGAATTTCAGGACACGTCGTTCGCACAATTTGAGCTGCTTGAAAAATTGACGCGCGGCTGGAGCCATGACGATGGCCGCACATTATTTTTAGTCGGCGACCCGATGCAATCGATCTACCGTTTTCGCGAAGCGGAAGTCAGTTTGTTTTCGCGGGCGTGGCGTGAAGGCGTCGGTGGCGTGCGTCTGCACCCGCTCACGTTACGGGTAAATTTTCGTTCTGAAGTTGGCGTGGTGGAATGGGTGAACAACACCTTTCAAGCGCTGATGCCTGTTGATGAAGATGTTCGCACCGGTGCGGTTCCGTACGCGTCGAGCGTGGCCTTTGCGGCAAGCGACGTTGTGTTCGATTCGCGACAGACCGCGGTCACGCTGCACCCGTATTTTTTGCACAAAACTTCTGCTGATCCTGAAGGCAACGAGGAATTAGCACCATCGGCCGATAGTGAAGAAGCGATGCGCGTGGTCAATATTGTCAACGCCACGCGAGCCGAAAAGCCCGATGCCATCATCGCGATTCTGGTGCGTACGCGCGGGCATTTGCGAGAAATCGTGCCCGCATTAAAGGCGGCAAATATTGTCTTTCGCGCCGTCGATATTGATCCGCTCAAAGCTCGCGCTGTGGTGCAGGATTTGCTCTCGCTCACGCGCGCGCTGCTGCATCTGTCCGACCGCATTGCGTGGCTTGCGCTATTGCGTGCGCCTTGGTGCGGGCTCAGCTTGAATGACTTGGTGTCGCTTACGCGTGGCGCAATGCCGGTCGACGGCGTGCTGGCACCTGATGCACGCACGGTGTGGGAGCTACTCAATGATGCCGCGTGCGTGGCAGCGATGTCCGTTGACGGTCAAACCCGCGTAAAAATATTCTGTGATGCGGTAGCGCCCGCGCTACAGATGCGCCGCCGACTGCCGTTGCGGGAAGCAGTCGAAAACACCTGGCTGAAATTACGCGGCTCTGCTTGTCTCACGCAGGAAATTGATTTAGCCGACGCTGCGATGCTGTTCGATTTGCTCGATGCCGAGACGGAAGTGCAGGCACACGGCGGCCAGTTGATCGATGTCGATGCGCTGGAGATGCGCGTGGATAGGCTGTTTGCGGGCAATCTCGACGCGGAAAAAAATGAAGCTGCGCCACCCGTGCAGATCATGACCATCCACAAGGCGAAGGGTCTCGAGTTCGACACGGTGATCGTGCCGGGCTTACATCGGCCACCTCGGCGCGACGACAAGAAGTTGATCGTGTGGACCGAGCAAGCAAATCCAGATACCGGTGAGGCCGAGTTATTGTTGGCACCGATCAGGGAGACGGGTGCTGAAGATGATACTGAGGCCGACGCGATTTATCGCTACGTGGTGCAGCAGGAACGTGAAAAGCAGCGACAGGAAATCGTACGCTTGCTCTACGTCGCCGCCACGCGAGCCGAGCGGCGCTTGCATTTACTCGGCACGGTCAATGTCAAGGATGATGACGGTGGCGGTGACAGCGATGAAACATTTGCGATACCGCGCGCCGAGAGTCTGCTGGCGGCATTGTGGCCTGCAGTGTCGTCAACAATCGTGAATGACGTGAGTGCCGATGATTTGGCAGCACATGTGAAAGCTTTGGTGGCCGTACCTGGCTCACGTATCGGGCCAATGCGCATCATCAGCACCCAGCCGCTGCCGACGATGCCGGATGCAATTTCGGGCATCAAAGCCTGCGATGGCGCGCCATTAAACACCGCCAGCGCCAACATTGATTTTGAATGGGCGAGTGAAACGGCTCGGCATATTGGTAGTGTCGTGCATGCATTCTTGCAGCGTATCGCCGACGACGGTGTGGAGAAGTGGAATCGCGAACGTTTCATTTCGAATGCGCCAACGATTCAACGAGATCTCGCCTGGCGCGGCGTAGCGCCTGATGAGTTGTCGGCCGCAACGTCGCGCGTTATTGACGCCTTAGCCAATACCGTTGCCGATTCGCGTGGGCGCTGGGCCTTGCAATCACACCGCGAGGCGCGTGCGGAGTGGCGCTTGACCGGCATGCGAGATGGCGCGCTCGTGGACATCGCCATTGATCGCACGTTCGTCGATGACGAAAATGTGCGCTGGATAATCGATTTTAAAACTGGTAGCCACGAGGGCGCGGATGTGGACGCGTTCCTGGATAACGAACGCAAACGCTATTCTGCGCAGCTCGAAACCTACGCGACGATTTTGAGCGCGATGCAAGTCGCTTCAGGAAAAACAATCAAGCTCGGCTTGTATTTCCCGATGCTCAAAGGCTGGCGGGAGTGGGCGTGGAACGACGTTGCAGGGCTACAGTAATCGCTTGTTTCTACTGCGGCTTCGGTGCCTTATCGAGGCCCTTAATCGTATCGCCGACGTTGACTTTGTTGGACCGAAACCAACCCGCATTCATTTCCAGCGCATAGCGCGCGGGGCCAGCCGCTTGGTGTACGGCTTCGGAGAGCGCCTGCATTTCATGAATCGAGACAATCACGCCGCGATCATTCATGTAGGCCACCGAAAGAGGAATCAGCGTGTTCCTCATCCACATCGCGTGATATGCAATTTCCGGAAAGACGAACAGCATGCCGTCCTGCTTGCCCATTTTTGGCCGGAACATCAGGCCGACTTCACGCGCAGCCTCGGTGTGGGCAACATCGGCGCGCACGCTTTGGCTGCCGACCTTGAGGTTGATGGTGGCGAGCCCAGTTTGTGGTTTGCCTTCCGGCGGCGCGGGGGCATCGGCAAATGTACTGAACGAGGCGAGCATGACGATGGACATGAGCGCAATTGGCAGGTGGCGTAAAACGCGTTTGATCATGATGGAAATGTGGCCTGAGTGAATGCACCGATGGGGAAACGAAACATGGTGTCTGTGCGTAACGCGCCTTCATCAAATACCCGACGTTCGCTACACGCGCAAGTCGCTGCTATTGTCACGGTTATTTCTCGCCGGTGCTGCCGAATCCACCGTCGCCGCGTGTGGACGCGACAAAATCGGCAACCACATTAAATTCAACCTGCAATACCGGCACCACGATCATCTGGGCAATGCGCTCCATCGGCTGGATCGTGAACTCGACATGTCCGCGATTCCACACCGAGACAAAAATCTGCCCCTGATAATCGGAGTCGATCAGCCCGACGAGATTGCCGAGCACGATGCCGTGTTTATGGCCTAATCCTGAGCGTGGCAGTACCATCGCCGCATATTTCGGATCATCGAGGTGAATCGCAATCCCCGAGGCAATCAGTGTCGTTTCTCCGGGTTTTAGTGTGACCGGCTTCTCGATGCAAGCGCGCAAATCCAGGCCGGCCGAGCCTGACGTCGCGTAGTGGGGAAGTTGTTCGAGAAGTCGCTTATCGAGTACGCGGACATCGAGCTTATGCATTTTTGACCGATTTCAGATTGGTTCTCTTCCACGATTGCGCCAGAAACAGTTTCGCAGCATGCGCGACAATGATCCGGGCTATTTCTGCCTTCGGTGCTTTGTCGAAGGCGCGTTCTCCGTTGGCATCAAGAATTGTAATTTCATTGTCGTCGGCGTCGATTGCCGAAATTGCCAAGTTGGCGACGATCATGGGAATTTTCTTATTTTCGCGCTTTTTACGAGCATTTTCGACGACGTTCTCGCTCTCGGCAGCGAAGCCTACGCAAAAAGGTGGGTCTTCCTGCGACGCAGCCCAAGCCAAAATATCGACCGTCGGGACAAGCTCAATCGTCATTTTATCGGTCGTTTTCTTTAGTTTTTGCGCATGCGGCGCTGTCGGCGTGTAATCCGCGACCGCAGCGACGCTAAAAAAAACGTCAACGTCGCTGAAAATAGCCTTTACCGCGTCAAACATCTGCGAAGCACTGCTAACTCTCAATAATTTCGCGCTGACTGGCGGAACGATTGAAGTGGGGCCACTCACCAACGTCACGCGGGCACCCGCATCAAGCAGCGCCTGCACGATGGCATAACCCATCTTGCCAGAACTTGAATTGGTAATTCCGCGCACTGGATCGATGGGCTCAAATGTCGGGCCAGCAGTAACCAACGCGTGCTTGCCGGACAGCGATTTCGGTGCGTTCAGGCTTTGCACGGCTGCCAGCAGCGCATCAGGCTCGAGCATGCGGCCCAAACCAGTTTCGCCGCAGGCCTGATCGCCTTCGTTTGGCCCAAGCACGATAACGCCGTCAGCAATCAAGCGCGCAATATTGCGTTGCGTAGCCCGGTTTTCCCACATTTCGCGGTTCATCGCCGGTGCCACCAGCAAGGCGCATGTCGACCGGCGGGCAAGGACAAGCGTTGAAAGCAGGTCGTTGGCGATGCCGTTGGCAAGTTTGGCGAGAAAATCCGCACTGGCCGGGGCGATGAGAATGGCGTCAGCCGTGCGGGACAATTCGATATGCGCCATGTTATTGTCGACGCGATTATCCCAGGCGTCGATAAAAACGGGATTGCCAGACAGTGCTTGCATCGTCACCGGCGTAATAAATTTCGTTCCGGCTTCGGTCATCACCACCTGCACGTCGATATCGGCTTTTTTCATTAGACGCGTGAGTTCTGCCGATTTGTACGCAGCAACACCACCGGTGATGCCGAGCACCACACGCGCAATTTGTTTTGTCGTTTTTGTAACCATAAAGTATTTTACACAGGAACTTTGACGCACATGGCAATCACAGAATGGCCCGAAGACGAGCGTCCACGCGAACGCCTGTTGAAGCAGGGCGCAAAAGCCTTATCGGACGCAGAGTTGCTCGCGATATTTTTGCGGGTAGGCGTGAAGGGCAAAAGTGCAGTTGATCTGGCGCGCGAGCTCATCAGCAAATTCGGCAATCTTGCCGGCTTATTTTCTGCAAGTGCCGCCGATTTGTGCGCGGTCAACGGTGTTGGGCCTGCCAAATACGTGCAGCTTCAGGCCGTGCTGGAGATGGGGCGGCGTGCGCTGGAGGAAGAAGTGCAAAAGACCGACGCGCTGAATTCTCCCAAGGCCGTGCGTGATTACTTGCGCATGACGCTGTCGCGTTTACCGCACGAGGTATTTGTCGCGGTATTTTTGACGGCACAAAACCGCGTCATCGCCGTTGAAGAGTTATTTCGCGGCACCTTGACGCAAACCAGCGTGTATCCTCGTGAAATCGTTAAGCGAGCACTCGCTCACAATGCCGGATCGGTAATCCTTGCGCATAACCATCCCTCAGGTGAGGCCACCCACAGTGCGGCGGATCGTTCGCTGACCAAAGCATTGGCTGAAGCGCTCGCGCTGGTTGACGTGCGGGTGCTGGATCATTTCATCGTCGCACCCGGCGCATCGCTTTCGTTTGCCGAGCAGGGACTGTTGTATTGAGTAGACCGCTGGGCAGTTCAGAAGCGACCGAATGATTGCGCCAAGTACTTGGTTTTGGTATAATTTTTGGCTGTCCTCCATGCGGGCGTTGTGTTCGCAGCAAAGGCAGCCATCAACAACTAATGGAACCGGTTTTTTCGGTCCGCGTTTTTAATCGTTTAATGAGGTGCACTATGGCACGCGTCTGCCAAGTAACGGGAAAAGCTCCAATGGTGGGCAACAATGTTTCCCACGCAAATAACAAAACCAAGCGTCGCTTCCTGCCGAATCTGCAGTACCGCCGGTTCTGGGTCGAATCTGAAAATCGTTGGGTGCGTCTGCGCCTGACCAACGCTGGCCTTCGCACCATCGACAAGAATGGCATTGACGCTATCCTGGCCGATCTGCGCGCCAGCGGTGTAGCCATCTAAGGAACAGTCATGAGAGAAAAAATCAAGCTCGAATCAACGGCAGGTACTGGTCACTTTTATACGACCACCAAAAACAAAAAAACCATGCCTGAAAAAATGGAAATTATGAAATTTGATCCCAAGGCGCGCAAGCACGTTGCTTACAAAGAAACGAAGTTGAAATAAATTCTTGAGCCGAAGCATCACCAAATAAAAACGCCCGCAATCGCGGGCGTTTTTATTTGGGTCGAATCGTGTAGCGCTACGCGTAGCTCCGCAACTGCCGCGAAAACTGCTGCAACTGCGCGATGCCGGTACTGTCCGCACGTTTGCACCAATCTTCCAATTTGGCGACCAATTCTTCCTTGGACAGCGTCGAGCGCTCCCACAGCTTGGCCAACTCCTGACGGAACGAGTAGACGGTTTCGAGCACCGTGCTGTGTTGCAGCGTTTCGGTCAAGGTCGCGCGATGTTCCGCTGTCAACTGCTCAGCATCAATTTTGAGCCAATGCTTGAACCGTTTCACTGCTTTGCCTTCGCGCAGCGTCGTCAGTGAAGAAGCAACGCCATCGGCGCGCATGCGGCCAATTTCAGCGGCGCAGGTGGATTTCAGCGTACGGGCGTACTTGGTGACGATCTCGTAGCGATGGGCAATGACGGCGTGCAAGGTCTCGGCGTCACAAACCAGTTTGTTCATGTCAAAGCGCGGTCGTGGCGCAACTTTTTTGACCTTCGCCAGAGCCAAAAACGACAGGATATTGATGTACAGCCAGCCAATATCGAACTCATACCAGCGCATCGAAAAACGCGCCGAGGTTGGGAATGCGTGATGGTTATTGTGCAACTCTTCGCCACCGATCCAGAATGCGATCGGCGTGATATTGGTGCTGGCGTCGGTGACGGCGTAGTGACGATAGCCCCAATAGTGGCCGACACCGTTGACGATACCGGCTGCGTGAAACGGAATCCATGCCATTTGCACCGCCCAGATGGCAGCGCCAATGGGCCCAAACAAAATCAGGTTGGTGACGAGCATCAAGCCAACGCCCTGCCAGCTAAACGCGGCGTAGACGTTGCGCTCCATCCAGTCGTCCGGCGTGCCGTGGCCATATTTTTCCATCGTCTCGGCGCGTTTTGATTCGACGCGATAAAGCTCCGCGCCCTGGGTCACGACTTTTTTGATGCCGTGTATTTGCGGGCTGTGCGGATCCTCTTCGGTCTCGCATTTGGCGTGATGTTTCCTGTGGATGGCCACCCATTCCTTGGTCACTTGCCCGGTTGTCAGCCACAGCCAGAAACGAAAGAAATGACTCGGGATCGCGTGCAGAT
This sequence comes from Betaproteobacteria bacterium, assembly GCA_043793345.1. Lineage (GTDB taxonomy): Bacteria > Pseudomonadota > Gammaproteobacteria > Burkholderiales > Usitatibacteraceae > UKL13-2. Next base: position 21,467 of record JAYVXF010000048.1, read on the forward strand.
CCAGGCCACGATGCGCTTGCGCTCGATGCAGATAAATGGTGACAGCCGCAATGGTCACGTGCGTGACAATCAACGTGACCACGATGTAGCCCCACCACGGCAGATCGATCAAGCCGGTGGCGAAAAAATCAGGAATATTGACCAAGAGTGCTCCAGGGAAAATTCAATTAACTTCTTATAATTGGGGCAGTTTACGCTGAATCGAGTTTGCTGACTGTTAAATTGTGTAACTTATTGATTCGTAACCTTATTTATGATCAGGAATCGTCGCCTGCGGCGGCTGAGAAGCATCTTCTTTCACGCCGTCACTCAGCAGGCGAATTTCCCGCTGCGGAGTCGGAATCTCGATGCCCGCTGCACGAAACGCGCGCAACACCTCAAGAAAAATACCAGAGCGCAGCGAGCCTTGACCCTCTTCGGCATCGCGTATCCATGTCGTTAGTTCGAGCTCGATGCCGTTGTCGCCGAGATTTTTGATCCACACCGTCGGCGGGGGCGCCGTCAGCACGCGCGCTTGCGCAACGCCGGCGCCAAGCAGCAGCGCCATCGCCTGTTCGGTGTCGCTATGGTAGGAGACACTCACGGTCGTTTTGATTGCCACCGTGCGGTCGGTGTATGAATGATTGAGCACGGTATTACCGATGATGCTGTCGTTCGGAATAATCGCCTCAGTCCCGTCGAGTCCGCGCACCACCGTGTAGCGCGCGCGAATGTCGGAAACCACGCCGTGGCGATCCGTGATGGTCACCAAATCACCGGGGCGAATGGAGCGATCCAGCAAAATCACGAAGCCGCTCACATAGTTACTCGCGATCTTTTGCAGCCCGAGCCCCAAGCCCACACCCAGCGCGCCGCCGAACACCGACAGCACCGTAATGTCGATGCCCATCAGTGGCAGCGCGATCAAAATGGCGATCACAAAGGCGAATGCGCGAATCAGCTTGCCGGCGAACACACGCATGCTGGTGTCGAGACTCTGCGCCTTCATCACGCGTTTTTCGATGAAGACCGATAAGGTCAAGGTGATGACGAGCGTCAGCAGCAGCGACAGCAAGGCCTGAATCACGGTGAGCAGGGTAATGTCTTTTTTGCCGACCGCGAAACTCACCTCATTCAGTGCTGCATTTATTTCCGGAAGTATGCCGGTCAGATACAACGCCGCGAGTCCCCAGACAAAAAACGCAAATGCACGCTCCCACGCCTTCAGCAGCGGGCTCACCGGAAAAAGATGGCGCAACAGATACAGCGAGAGCCGAATCATGGCGAAAGCTGTAAGCAGCAGTAGCGCGATACTCAAGATCGGCGATGGCAGCGGTTGGGGCAAGAGTCGGGCGAGGGCGACTTTTCCGAGCCAGATAATTACCAGCGCCAACAGCGGCAACACCAGTCGCTGCATGCTACCCGCACCAATTTTCAGCGCGCCGGGCTGAAGATAATCAGGAATTTTTTCGCGCACCAACCGTGCCAGAACCCAAGCCAAACCCAACCCCGCCGCGATGATGCCGAGCTGGATCCAGCCGGGTGGGGATCCGAGTTGGTTCAACAGCGTGTCGAAGTTCTGCGAAAAAATTTGCACTATTGACAATGCCGGGCGTTACAACCTGCCGGGGATTATTTCGCGCGTTCCATGACGGCGGCAAAAAAGCCGTCGGTCGCGTGTTTTAGCGGGCTCAAGGTGAAATACGCGCCCTGATCCTTGATCGGAATTTTCAGGCGTTCGAAAATCTTGTTGACGTCAACCAGCTTGAACTGCGGATGCTTGGCCAGAAACGCGTCAACAATCATTTCGTTTTCCTCAATAAGAAAACTACAGGTCGCATACACCAGCCTGCCGCCCGGTTTGACCAGTCTTGCTGCCGATTGCAGGATCGATGCCTGTTTCACATTCAACTCCGCCAAGCCCAACTCGCTCTGCCGGTATTTCACATCAGGATTGCGGCGCAGCGTACCCAAACCGGTACATGGCGCGTCAACTAATACGCGATCAATTTTGCCTGCGAGGCGTTTGATCTTGGTGTCATTTTCGGAGTCAATTTTTTGCGGCATCACGTTCGACAGGCCGGAACGTTTTAATCGCGGGCTAAGATTGGTGAGCCGCTTTTCCGAAACGTCCATCGCGTAGACGCGACCGGTCGAGCCCATCATGGCGGCCAGCAGCAGCGATTTACCGCCCGCGCCCGCACAAAAATCGACCACCAT
>JAYVXF010000049.1:0-8123 GCA_043793345.1 Betaproteobacteria bacterium
GAAGGATTATTCATGTTCAAGCACATTCTGATTTGCACCGACGGCTCACCGCTCGCCAACAAGGCCGCCAAGGGTGGTATCGCGCTCGCAAAAGCACTGAATGCAAAGGTCACCGCCTATTGCGCACTCGAAGATTTGCTGCCGATTTATTCTGAAGGGTATGCGTTCGACCAGCTGACGATTGACCGCTTCGAAGCTGGCATTCAAGCGGTCGGCAAAAAGCGTGTCGATGCGATCGGCAAGCTGGCCAAAGCGGCCGGTGTCCCCTTTGCGTCTCTGGTGACAAAGGCCTATTCGTCGCATGATGGGATCATCGCTGCCGCGAAAAAGCAGAAGTGCGATGCAATCGTTCTGGCCTCACATGGCCGCAGTGGCCTCTCCAAGCTATTCATGGGAAGCGTCACGCAGCAGGTACTGGCGCATTCGAAGTTGCCGGTGGTGGTCTACCGCTGATCGACGGTTAATGTACGCACACTGGAACTACGGCAACCATGCGTAACGCCGCGACACCAGGCACTATCGCGCGTGCTGGAACCAGTGCTGTTTGACCAACAAAAACCGCATATTCCGATTTGAATCAACAACTCAACAAGGAGCAGGAAATGAAGGATTTCTACGCAGCACACAGTAATGATCATTCGCGCATTGGATTTACTTTTTCAAGTACCTCAGTGCCCGCAAGCAACATTCGCTACACGTGCTCAATGCACCCCGAAATCGTGCGTGACGCACCGGGTAGTTGTCCGAAGTGCGGCATGACGCTGATACCAGTCTAAGCAATCTGGCGGCACCAAAAAATCCCATCATGACCTATCACTATGTGTGGCTGATCTGGTCTAGCGCATTCTTGCTGCCGTGGGGTCTGCTGTACGCGCTATTCCCACAGCATCGTGTGGCCATGTGGCGGTCAAGCGTGATCATGGCTCCATTCGGCTTGACCGAGCCGCTTTTTGTGCCCGAATACTGGAACCCGCCAAGCTTGTTCGAATTGGCACAGAGAACGGGTTTCGACATTGAAAGCTTCATCTTCAGCTTTGCCATTGGCGGCATCGCTGCGGTTCTCTACAACATCATTCGGCACAAGCGCATGGAGGTGTTACCGGAAGAGGAGCGCCGCCATTGGCGGCATCACTGGCATCAATGGGCGCTCGCTGCGCCGTTCGTCTTGTTTCCGATTTTGTATTTTCTGCCATGGAATCCGATTCACGCTGGCATCGCGGCGATGGTTCTTGGTGCGATTGCAGTGGTCTTCTGCCGGCCCGATTTGACATCGAACACACTTGTCGGTGGCATATTATTTCTGGCGCTTTACACGGTTTTCTTGTTGGGACTCAAATGGTCGGCACCGGGGTACATCGAACAGGTTTGGAATTTCAGCGCGTTAACCGGCGTGCGCGTTTATGGTTTGCCGCTGGAAGAGCTTTTGTTCGGATTTTCATTTGGCTTAATGTGGACGGGAATATATGAACACTTCATGTGGAAACGCAGTGTCGCCGCATAGCCATCGTTGTGATTACACAATTGCGGCCAGCATACTGGTCTCCGCAGTCGCAGTAACGATCATGTGGTGGCGACATACAGAATTTTGAGCGGGACAGCGCAAAATTATTTAACAGTGATAACCGGGCGATGTCACGTGTCCATACCAATACCAGAACTGGAAAAAACAGTAGCTCAGCTAGTTGCGCCCGGCAAAGGAATTCTCGCGGTCGACGAGACTTCCGGCACTCTGGAAAAACGCTTCAAGGCGGTGGACGTGGCCAGTACGGAAGTGACCCGCCGCGACTACCGAGAGCTCATGTTTTCGACACCCGGACTGGGTGCATTCATCAGCGGCGCCATTCTTTTCGACGAGACCTTGAAGCAGAAAAGCGGAACCGGCGTGCCGCTACCGCAATTGCTGATATCGCAAGGTATTGTGGTCGGCATCAAAGTCGACAAGGGTCTGGTGCCGCTACCCGGTTTTGCGGGCGAGAAAGTGACGCAGGGTTTGGACGGTTTGGCGGAGCGGCTGAGCGAATATAAGCAACTCGGTGCCCGCTTCGCCAAGTGGCGCGCAGTGATTGGCATCGGCGCGGACATGCCGACGGCATCGGCGATTGCCGCGAATGCACATGCCTTGGCGCGCTACGCAGCCATCTGCCAAGAGCAGGGACTGGTACCGATCATCGAGCCCGAGGTATTGATGGACGGCGACCACTCGCTTGGCGTCTGCGCGCGCATTACCGAAAAGGTTCTTCAAGCCGTTTTTAGCGCGCTTTACCAGCAGCACGTAGCACTTGAGCGCATGCTCCTGAAACCCGGCATGGTCGTGCCGGGACATACCTGCCCTGATCAAGCAACACCACAGCAAGTCGCAGAGGCGACGCTTACCTGCCTGCGGCGCAATGTGCCGGCAGCGGTACCTGGAATCAATTTTCTTTCCGGGGGCCAAAGTGAAACAGCGGCCACGGCCAACCTAAACGCGATCAATAGCGGTACAGAAAACCAACCGTGGTCCTTGAGTTTCTCGTACGGGCGTGCCTTGCAGACACCTGTGCTGGAGGCATGGCGCGGCGAGGCGGCAAACAAAGTAATTGCGCAGCAAGCGCTACACCACCGGGCGCGCTTGAATAGCGCAGCCAGCAAGGGCCAATACACATACGACATGGAAAACGAATGAGTTGCCGTGTGGACAGGAATGCGTTTGACGACAAGCTGCGAGGCACGGTTGTGGTTGTGCACACTGTTGTTGGCGCTGAATTAACCGTCGAGAGCGAAGAAAAATAGCGCAATGAACGTGAGCCCATTGGCAGGAAAACCCGCCCCACCGGCGATGCTCGCCAACATTCCCAAATTGGTGTCGGCTTACCACACCGAAGTACCTGACTTCTCGGTGCCCGCGCAACGCGTCTCGTTTGGCACATCCGGACATCGCGGTTCCGCACTCGAAACAAGCTTCAACGAGTGGCATGTACTGGCGATCAGCCAAGCCATATGCCTGTACCGCCGCAAGCAGGGAATCAACGGGCCGCTGTTCCTCGGCATCGATACGCACGCGCTGTCCGTACCGGCGTTTGCCAGCGTGATCGACGTGTTGGCGGCCAATGGCGTGGAAATAATGATTGCCGACAGCGATGAATACACCCCAACCCCGGTAATTTCGCACGCGATTCTCAACTACAACCGTGACCGCATGACAGGGCTCGCGGATGGCATCGTCATCACGCCTTCGCACAACCCGCCGGAGGATGGCGGCATTAAATACAATCCGCCCAACGGCGGCCCGGCGGGTACTGGCATCACCGGCTGGATCGAAGCAAAAGCCAATGCGTTTCTCAAAAACGGCCTGCAGAGTGTGCAAAGAATGCCTGTCGAGAAAGCGCTGCGCGCGGCGACGACCCACCGGCATGACTATCTCAACGCTTACGTTAACGATCTCGGCAATGTACTCGACATGGATGCGATTCGCGGTGCCAATCTCTGCATCGGCGTCGATCCGCTGGGCGGCGCCGGAGTTCACTATTGGGCGGCGATTGGCGAGCGCTATGACCTGAATATCGACGTCGTCAATGACGATGTCGATCCGACATTCCGTTTCATGTCTGTTGACTGGGACGGCCGTATTCGCATGGACCCGTCGTCATCCTATGCCATGCAGAATCTGATCGGCATGAAGAATGGTTTCGACATCGCCTTTGCCTGCGACACCGACCATGACCGGCACGGGATCGTCACGCCGAGGTTGGGCTTGCTCCCGGCGAACCACTATCTCAGCGTCGCCATTGACTACCTGTTCCAACATCGGCCCAACTGGCGCGCGGACGCGGCTGTCGGAAAAACCGTCGTGAGCAGCCAGATGATTAATCGCGTGGCTGCAAAGCTGGGCAAGAAACTCGTCGAAATGCCGGTCGGATTCAAGTGGTTCGCTGATGGTCTCTTCGACGGCGCACTTGGATTTGGCGGCGAGGAAAGCGCGGGTGCATCCTTTCTTCGTCTCGACGGCTCGGTCTGGACGACGGATAAGGATGGCATCGTCGCGGCATTGCTCTCCGCCGAAATCACTGCGCGGATGGATCGTGATCCGGGCGAGCTCTATCAAGAATTGACGCGCGAGTTCGGCGCGCCCGTTTTCGACCGGGTTGAGGCACCCGCCACCGCCGAACAAAAAAAGATGCTTTCAAGGCTCTCGCCGCGCGAAGTTCTACGCACTGACTTGGCGGGTGAAAAAATCCAGAGCGTACTCAGTCATGCACCCGGCAATGGCGCTCCCATCGGCGGGGTGAAAGTGGTGGCAGAGAACGGCTGGTTTGCTGCGCGTCCATCGGGCACTGAGAAGATTTATAAAATTTACGCGGAGAGCTTTCGCGGAGAGGATCATTTGCGTGTCATTGTGGAAGAAGCGCAAACGATGGTCGACGCCGCCCTTGCTGGTACAAATGCGAGGGGTAAAGAATGACGAAAATGATGGGCGAGTCGAGGAACGTAGCAATCACGAAGCGATTTTTTTCGGCCGTCGCAGGTCAGGAGACGCCATGAGCTTAGGGACACCCACGACCGAAGCGCTATTGGAGAAGCTGCAGCACGCATCCTTTGATTACTTTCTGCATGAGACAAACCCGGCCAACGGGTTGGTGATCGACAAAACGGCACCCGATTGGCCCGCCAGCATTGCTGCCACGGGGATGGCCTTGGCCGCGTATCCGGTGGGGGTCGAGCGTGGATTTATGTCCCGTGCCGCTGCGGTAGAGCGCGTACTGACGACACTGCGTTTTTTCTGGAACAGTCCACATGGCCCTGAACCTGATGCGACCGGCTATAAAGGCTTCTACTATCATTTTCTTGATATGCAGACTGGTCGTCGCGCGTGGCAGTGCGAGTTGTCGACGATTGACAGCACTTTCCTGCTGGCAGGCGCACTGACGGCGGGAATTTATTTCGACGCGGCGTCGCCGGACGAGCATGAGATACGCACCCTCGCCGACGCGCTCTATCGCCGTGCTGACTGGCATTGGGCACAAAACGGTGGTGCAACAGTGACGCACGGCTGGAAACCCGAAAGCGGATTTCTTGGCTACCGTTGGGAGGGTTACGATGAGGCTTTGCTGCTGTATATCCTGGGGTTAGGTTCGCCGACTTTTCCACTTTCAGAGAGCGCCTATTCGGCGTGGACTAGCACCTACCGGTGGGAGCACTGCTACGGGTTTGACTACCTGTATGCCGGGCCGCTATTCACCCACCAGCTCTCTCATCTATGGCTAGACTTTCGCGGTATCCAGGATGCCTTCATGCGCGCAAAGGGCATCGACTATTTCGAGAACAGCCGACGCGCGACGTATGTGCAGCGGCAGTACGCGATCAACAACCCACTCAAGTTTGCGCACTACGGCGAGCATTGCTGGGGCTTGACCGCAAGTGAAGGTCCGGGCCCTGCCATCATCAACGTGGCTGGAATTGAGCGCCGTTTTTTCGATTACGTTGGGCGCGGCGTGCCTTATGGCCCCGACGACGGCACACTCGCCCCATGGGCAATCGCGGCATCGCTGCCATTCGCGCCCGAGATTGTGCTGCCCGCACTCGCCTACTGCATTCATGACATCAAGCTGACCGAGTCGAACCGCTACGGATTCAAAGCATCTTTCAATCCAACCTACCCTGGTAAGTCCGGCCATTCCCATGGCTGGGTATCGTCATACCATTTCGGGCTAAACGAGGGGCCGACCGTGTTGATGGTCGAAAATTATCGTAGTGGTTTGTTGTGGCAATTGATGCGACGATGTCCATACATTGTCGGCGGGTTGCGGCGGGCGGGTTTCTCCGGAGGCTGGCTATGAAGGCCTCGGTGCTGCGTAAATTTATCTTGCAACAACGGCGACGCGATGATCGGGCACGCACGCGGTCGCTTGCCGGAATCACAATCGGCGATCAACGCCTTCAGCAATTTCTGCATGCGCCGAAGATCAGCCAACCGCGCTTCGATGACACCCAGTTTCTTTTCGGCAAGGCTGCAGGTTTCGCGACAGCTTTGTCCATCTTCGAGCGCGAGCAGATTGCGCATCCAGCCGCGCCGGTGCGCGCCGGATCAGGTGTGTGCTATGCCTGCCGTGCTGAAGCGCCAACGCATCGTCTTCTGGCTGGTGGTGGCGGTCATCGCAGCGATGTTTGCTTTTCCCTTTTACGCTTCATTATTCTATTGACCATGACCACACTTAAACTGCTGTTTTTAAGCCTCACCGTCGCGTTACTATCCAACTCAGCGACAGCCGGTGATATCCAATCTGCGATGCTGGAGGTCAAAGGCATGACCTGCGCGAGCTGTCCGCTCACCGTGAAACAAGTCCTCAAAAAACAACCCGGTGTGAGTGGGGCCAGCGTCGATTTCAAATCGCAAACTGCGTTGGTTAAATTCGATCCGGAAAAAATTCAGCCCGCGCAGTTGGCAAAGGCGGTCTCGGGTTTTGGCTTTCCGACCACGGTAAAGAAATGACGCCAATCGAAACCGTAATGCTGGAAAGCACCATCACCTGTCCCGTCGTTAGCGCGAGCAGGGAGGAAGTAATGCCGACCGATGTGCCAGTGGTTTTACGAATGCACCGCCTGCAAGACCCTGTTGAAGCCCAAGCAAGGTGATTGCTGCGTGTTCTGTAGCTACGGCACGGTGAAGTGTCCACCAATCCAGGCACAGAGCGGATGCTGCACGGGTTGACCAGCAGCTCTATCTGGCACCGTATCGATACTCAGTAACGCGTCAACGCAATCAGTTGCCCGAGAGGCCTTGTATCGCGTCAATCACCATGCCGGTGCCGACGGCGAGAAGCAGAATGTCCGAGGCTACCCGCACATAGCGATAGCCCGGTGGCGGTAACCCGATTTGCACGACCAATGGCTCCGGTACGGCGTAGTAAACGACTTCGCGCGGCAGCGGCCTGCCGACCACCCATTTTTTTGCCTGTCCGGGCGGGAGACAGCCATTGCGCTTCTTTAGGAGGCCGGGTGGACAGCGTCCACCGCGATACTGATCGACATAGTATTCGCGCACCACAACACGTTGTGGTTCAGCGAAATAGCCGTTGATGCGGGCAAGGGATCGCTCATCGTTCGCGTATTCGCCGCGTTTGTCTTTTTTGCCGTGTTTTTCTTTTTTTTCTTGCTTGTCTTTTTTATCGTGCTTGTCTTTGCCATGCTCTTCGCCATGCTCTTCTCCGCGCTCTCCTTTATCACCGCCAGCCCATGCGGGTTTGTCAGCGAACGCCGACCCTGCGAACAACAACCCGGCGAATGCCAGCGCCAGCACGGTATTGGCCCTGGTCTTGGTGGCAATCTTTTGCATTGTGACTCTCCAATCAATAGCGCAGAAAAATCTACATATACTTTCAACGCAGCAGCGTGGAGACTCGACGACATGCAGTGGCTAAGATAAGCCCGGACTACGCCGCCATCTTCGACGTCAACTCCATCGCCGGTGTGCCATCCTTCCACGGCAGATCGACCGGATAGGATTTCAGCAGACAATCATCCGGCAGCGTTTTGATCGGCGTGAAATCGCGGTGCGCAATATAGCCGGGACGCTTGAAGCGGCGAATATGATTGGAAACCGCGCACAGACTTAAATACACGCTGACCCGATTCCACGGTGAGAGATTGGACGAGGAGGCATGCACCAGACACGAATGAAACAGGATCATCGAGCCGGCCGGGCCTTTGGGGGCGACGATGCCCTTGTGCCCGCCGCCAGGTGCGAGTGCATCGCCATTTTTGACCAATTGCGCGATGGTGTCGTGATTGATCGTCCACAGTGGGTAGCTGGTGGTGGTGAGATCGTGCCCGGCTTCGAGCACGCCGAGTTTATGGCTGCCGGGAATGAACATCAGCGGGCCGTTGAATTCATTTACCTCATCCAGAAAAATCGCCACATTCATCGCGCGCGGCTCGGGCATCTGGTCGTCGTTCAGCCATGTACCAAAATCCTGATGCCATTGCCACACGTCGCCATCGAAGGCCTGCTTGCCGTTGATCTTGAACTGGTGCATGTAGACATCCTCGCCGAACATCTGCACGATCGGATCGATCATGCGCGGATGACGACCGAGCCGCGCGAACGGTTCGCTATAAAGGTGCGCGGCGAAATTGGTGCGCACCACGCC
>JAYVXF010000050.1:0-8118 GCA_043793345.1 Betaproteobacteria bacterium
CAAGCGTGTCTACATTACCTCATCGCTGCTGGCGAGCTGGGACAAGGGTGGCGCGGATAACGAGCAGTTCCTGCGCGGCTTTGCGTGGAATGGGAAGGAACTGAAGCAGACGTTTGAAGTCGATTTCAATGCCGAAAAACTGGGTCGCGCGCATCACATGAAGCTCGGCTCGAAGGCATTGCGCAGCGCCTACCTCGTTCCTGAGCGGCCGCAGAAACTGGCGCGCCAATGAGCGGCGAGCGGCCGCAATGACCGTGCCGAGACTCGCCTGCGCGCGGCCTGTTGCGGTGTCGCTGTGTGCGGCGATGTTTGCCACCCTGCTGGTCGCCAGCGCGGCGTACGCGCACACGGCGGGCGAATCATTGCCGCGATTGGATTACCTGCCACCCGCGCCGGGGAGCTACCAACTGCATCGCATCATGCCGGCACCCGATGGGCCAGTGCTGAATGTGGACGGGAAGGTGCTGCCACTGTCGCAATTTACCGGCGACAAGATCACCCTGCTCGGATTCATCTACACCTCGTGCGCCGACCCGGACGGTTGCCCGCGCGCGTATCGTGTTTTTGACGACCTGAAAGCGCAGATGCTCAAAGTCCCGGCGCTCGATGGGAAGGTGCGCTTTGTGACCTTGAGCTTCGATCCCGCGCGCGATACGCCGAAAGTGATGTCGCAATACGGCAGCGGTCGACTGAAAAATTCGCGGGGATTGGAATGGCATTTTCTCACCACCCGTTCGACATCTGATGTGTTACCTCTGATCGACGGCTTCGGCCAGGATGTGCGCTACGGCGTCAACAAATCCAGCGGCAAGCCTGTTAAAGAGCTTTCCCACGTGCTCAAGGTTTTTCTGATTGATCGCGATCACAATATCCGCGAAATTTATACCTCAACATTCCTGCATCCGCAGACCGTCATGGCCGACATCAAGACGCTCTTGATCGAGGCGGGCGAAAAATCTGATTGAGCGGACGCCGGATTTAAGGGGCCATCCACTAGCAGCCGGTCGGTGCCGTCGCATAACGCGGCCAACGACGAATGTTGCGCCACGCAGAACGCCATTTGGCGCGCATTTCGGGACTAAATCGCCTGTAAAGCCGCGCCAGCGCTAGACTTTGCCAATCATTAAACGCCCCGCCATCTCCAGCGCCTATAATTGTTTGATGACAAAAACATTCACCATCGTCCCCGGAAAACTCACGCTCGCCCAGCTCCGCAAAGTGCGTGATGAGCATCTCACGTTCGAACTGCCCGCTGCGGCGTGGGTGGAGATTGGTGCCGGTGCGGCAACGGTTGCGCAGATCGTCGCCAGGGGTGCGCCTGCCTATGGCATTAATACCGGCTTTGGCAAACTGGCCAACACGCATATTGCGGCCGATCAACTCGACGCGCTGCAAAGAAATCTGGTGCTTTCGCACAGCGCGGGCGTGGGTGTGCCGCTGCCGGATGTGGTAGTGCGATTGGTGCTGCTGTTGAAAATTGCCAGCCTTGCGCGCGCCCGCTCTGGCGTGAGATCGTTGATCGTCGAAGCGCTGTTGCGGCTGTTGAACGCGGGCGTGTATCCGATCATTCCCTCCAAGGGCTCGGTCGGCGCATCCGGTGATCTTGCGCCGCTCGCGCATATGTCGGCGCTGCTGCTGGGCATGGGCGAGGCGCATGTCGGCGGCAAACGCTTGCCCGCATTGGACGCATTGATCGCAGCGGGCTTGTCACCCATTACGCTGGCGCCGAAGGAGGGCCTGGCGTTGCTCAATGGCACACAGGTGTCCACGGCGCTCGCGCTGCATGGTTTGTTTCAAATTGAGAACGCGTTCGCGGCGGCAATGGTGGCCGGAGCCATGAGCGTGGATGCGGCGATGGGCAGCGATACGCCGTTCGATGCACGCATTCACGAACTGCGCGGACAGCCGGGGCAGATTCGCACCGGTGAAATTTATCGTGATCTGCTGCACGGCAGTGAGATACGCGATTCGCATTTGGTGGGTGACGACAAGGTACAGGATCCGTATTCCTTGCGTTGCCAGCCGCAAGTGATGGGTGCCTGCCTCGATGTGATGCTGAGTGCCGCACGCACGCTTGAGATCGAAGCCAACGGCGTGACCGATAATCCCCTGGTGTTTCCGGATAGCGGTGACGTGTTGTCGGGTGGGAATTTTCATGGCGAACCGGTGGCGATGGCGGCCGATCAACTGGCCATTGCCGTGGCTGAAATTGGCGCGCTTTCCGAGCGGCGCATCGCGCTGCTGGTCGATCCGGGGCTATCGGGTTTGCCGCCGTTTCTGGTGCAGGACAGCGGCTTGAATTCCGGTTACATGATGGCGCAGGTCACGGCGGCTGCGCTCGCTTCGGAAAATAAATCGATGGCGCATCCGGCGTCGGTTGATTCGCTGCCGACCTCGGCCAATCAGGAAGACCATGTGAGCATGGCGACATTTGCGGCGAGACGACTGGGTGAGATGGCTGAGAACACGGCAGGCATTGTGGCGATCGAATTGCTCGCCGCCACACAAGGCATCGATCTGCGGCGGCCATTGAAGACATCACCTCTGTTGCAGCGTGCCCGCGCGCTGGTGCGGGGAAAGGTGCCGTACTACGACCATGATCGTCTGTTAAGCCCCGATATCGAAGCCGCGACCGCGCTCATTCGTCGTGGTGCATTCAACGATATGGTTGGCAGCCTGCTGTGCTCATCGGATCAATGAAGCGAATTTTTGCCAATGAGGCACTGCTTGCCGATGGCTGGCATCGCGATGTCCTGATTGAAATCGAAGGCGATCTGATTGTTGCTGTCACAGCCGATGCCGCTGCTCGCGATGCCGAGGTGGTGAACGGTGCGTTGATCCCCGGCATGCCCAATGTCCATTCGCATGCTTTTCAGCGCGCCATGGCGGGTCTCACCGAGCGCGCAGGAACGAGTGGTGATAATTTCTGGGCGTGGCGCGAATTGATGTACCGGTTTCTTGAACGCATCACGCCGGAAGACAATGAGGCAATCGCGACCCAGCTCTATATCGAGATGCTCAAAGCGGGTTACACCAGTGTTGCCGAATTTCACTACCTGCATCACGATGAGCGTGGTCATGCATACGCGAATCCGGCGGAAATGGCTGAGCGGATCATTGCAGCAACGGCTACGGCGGGCATCGGCCTCACGTTGCTGCCGGTGTTTTATGCGCACGCAACTTTTGGTGGGGTGCAGCCGAACCCGGGGCAGAAACGCTTCATCCATGACCTGGACGCGTTTAACTCCTTGCTCGATGACGTGATGAAATTCAAAACTACAATTCGTCGCATCGGTGTAGCGCCTCACTCGCTGCGCGCGGTGGTGCCGGTGGAATTGACAGCAATCATTGCGCATCTGGACGCGCACGATCAAAGCGCGCCGATCCACATCCACGCGGCCGAGCAATTAAAAGAAGTCGACGATTGCCTGGCGTGGAGCAAGCAGCGCCCAGTGGCGTGGTTGCTCGACAACGCACCAATAGACCAACGCTGGTGTCTGGTACACGCCACGCATCTTGATGATGATGAAACGTTTCGTCTCGCCGAAAGTGGCGCGGTCGCTGGCCTTTGCCCAAGTACGGAAGCGAATCTGGGCGATGGCATTTTCAATGCACCCGATTATTTTTTGCAGCAGGGCCACTGGGGAATCGGCGGCGACAGTCACGTCGGCGTTGATCCGTTCAGGGAGCTCGCCATTGTCGAATACACGCAGCGCCTGAAAAGTGCCAGACGTAATATTCTTCGTACACCCGGCATTGATTCGATTGGCGGCGGTTTGTACCGCCAGGCGGTGGCGGGTGGCGCGCGCGCGCTCGGGCAGAACGTTGGCGCAATTGCCGCAAACTGCCGCGCCGATTTGGTGGTGATGAATGCAGACGATGCAGCGTTGGTAGAACACACGGGGGACGCGCTGCTTGACGCGGCAATCTTCGGTCCCGTGCGCCAAGCGGTGCGTGACGTGATGGTGGGTGGCGCGTGGGTGGTGCGTGACGGACATCACGCGCGCGAGGAGGCGAGCCTGTCGCGCTACCGATCCACGCTGAAGCGACTGTTGAATTAAGCATTGCCGATGACAAGGCAGCGTATCGATCAGCTCTGGACAAACGCTCGCATCGCAACGATGCAGGGCGATCAACTCGGTTTGATCGATCACGGTGCCATCGCGTCGCTTGATGACCGCATCACCTGGATCGGCAATGCACGCGACGCACCAATGGCCGATGCGGCCATCGTGCATGATTGCGCTAATGCGTTGCTGACACCCGGTCTGATTGATTGCCACACGCATTTGGTGTTCGCCGGAAATCGCGCCGATGAATTTGAAATGCGGCTTAACGGCGCGAGTTATGAAGACATTGCCAATGCCGGTGGCGGCATTCTCTCCACCGTGCGCGCGACAAGGGACGCAACCGAATCGGAACTGCAGGAGCAAAGCGAGTCGCGCCTGAAAGCGTTAATGGCGGAGGGCGTGACGACGATTGAAATCAAATCCGGCTATGGACTCGATCTCAACACCGAGCAGAAAATGCTGCGGGTCGCGCGCGAACTGGGTCGCCAGAATGCCATCAGCGTCGTGACCACGTTTCTGGGTTTGCACGCTCTGCCACCGGATTTCGCGGGCAACTTGGATGGGTACGTCGATTTCGTCTGCCAACTAATGCTGCCCGTCATCGCCGACGAAAATCTTGCCGATGCCGTTGATGCTTTTTGTGATGAGATTGGTTTTACGCGCGCACAAACCCAGCGTTTTTTTGAGGCGGCACGTCGTGTTGGATTGCCGATAAAGCTGCACGCCGAGCAATTATCAAACCAGCGGGGAGCCGCGCTGGCTGCGGAGTTTGGGGCATTGTCGTGTGATCATCTTGAGTATCTCGATGATGCAGGTGTTGCCGCGATGGCCAAAGCTGGCGCCGTCGCGGTGTTGTTGCCCGGTGCGTTCTATGTGTTGCGCGAAACCAGATTGCCGCCGATTGAAGCGCTGCGCAAAGCAGGCGTGGCGATCGCGGTGGCGAGCGATCTCAATCCGGGCACCTCGCCGATTGTTTCCTTGCAAGCCAATATGCATCTGGCGTGTACCTTGTTTAGATTGACGCCGACCGAAGTGTTGCGTGGTGTCACCGTGAATGCGGCGCGGGCGTTGGGTTGTCGGCATGATCGCGGCGTGTTGGCCGTTGGGCGGCGGGCAGATTGGTGCGTGTGGGATGTCGCGTCGCCGGCCGAGCTTTGCTACTGGATGGGCGGCGTGAAACCTGCGCGCATTGTTTTCGGCGGTCGCGAGCGCGCATGAATATTGCGCCCGCACTTTGGCGGATTGAGCGCGCCGATTCGGCAAGCGTGCCGCTGATCGTCAACGTGCCGCATGCAGGCATCTACTTGCCGCCCGCGATTGCGCAGACGCTCACGCCCGCAGGAGTGGCCGTGCCTGATACCGATTGGCACGTCGACAGACTTTACGAGTTTGTGCCCGCGATGGGTGCGACGTTAATGGTGGCGACGCATTCGCGCATCGTCGTTGACCTGAATCGCGATCCTTCGGGCGACGCACTTTATCCGGGGGTAAGCAATACCGAAATTTGTCCGACCGCGACTTTTGCAAATGCGCCAATTTATCAAGCCGACCTCGCGCCGGATCGCGCTGCGATTGCAGCGCGCGTCGCACAATATTGGCAGCCGTATCACACACACCTCGCCGCCGAAATCGCGCGCATCAAAGCGCAGCATGGCTATTGCATCCTGCTCGACGCGCATTCCATCATCGGCGAAGCGCCGCGTTTTTTTGCCGGACGATTGCCAGACCTGAATCTGGGCACCGCCGACGGCAAGAGTTGCGCAGCGGCTTTTGCGCTTGGCGCTTTTCAAGTGTTGTCGCGAGCAGTTGGATTCACGGCAGTACATAATGGGCGCTTCAAGGGTGGCTACATCACCCGGCACTATGGCGAGCCGCAACACAAGGTGCATGCATTGCAATTGGAAATGGCGCAACGCTGCTACATGGATGAGGCCTGGCCACACAGATACGACGAATCGCGCGCGGCGTCACTGAAAGCTGTTTTGAAAAAACTTGTTGAAGCATTGCGGGTCACCGCCGCCGCACTTGGCGCGCAAACCAAAAAACAGGATCATCACTGATGGCAACCAAGGCACCCACAAGCGCAACAACTATTGCTACAGCTAAACCGGTTTTTGCAATGCCCGTGCTCGAGTCGGTGAAGCGCAACAAATCTGAACGACGCGTCACGCTGCCCGAGGTTCTTGTCGCACTGGTCGAGGACGGCTTTATCCTGCAACTGGACGCTGACCGCGCCTTGAAAGACTGGCGCACCACGCCGTCCGAAGCGCATCCGCTCACGGTCGTTGCGCACGCGAAACTGAAATCATTGAAACCCCCGCAGCGCAATCTCGATATAGAGCGCCTCACCGAATGGATGGCCGGTCGCGTTGACGTCGAGTATTACCACATCGATCCGCTGAAGATCGACATGCGCGCGGTGACCGACGTGATGTCTTCCGACTACGCATCCAAGCGCAATATTTTGCCGGTGGAAGTGCGCGGGCGCGATGTGGTCATCGCCACCAGTGAGCCGTTCATGACCGCGTGGCAGCGCGAGCTGGGCGATATGTTGAAATTCAACATCAAAGTCGTTATCGCCAATCCGCAGGACATCGCGCGCTATGTGGGCGAGTTCTACAACCTTGCGCGCTCGGTCAAGCGTGCTGAAAAAAACGACGGCGGTGCGGGCCGCATCAACGATTTCGAGCAACTCGTTGAGCTCGGCAAAGCCGGACGCACGCTCGACGCCAATGACCATCACATCGTCACCCTCGTCGATTGGCTTTGGCAATATGCGTTTGACCAGCGCGCATCTGATATTCACGTCGAGCCGCGTCGCGATGTCGCGATCGTGCGCTTTCGTATCGACGGTGTGCTGCATCAGGTCTATCAGGTACCGGCGACTGTTGCGGTGGCGATGACATCGCGCATCAAAATTCTCGGTCGCATGGACGTGGTCGAGAAGCGTCGGCCGCAGGATGGCCGCATCAAGACCCGCATGCCGGATGGGCAGGAGATCGAGCTTCGATTGTCGACCTTGCCAACCGCGCACGGTGAAAAACTGGTGATGCGGATTTTTGATCCGGATGTGTTGGTGCGCGATTTTTCGGAGCTGGGATTCTCAACTGAGGATTACGAAAAATGGCAGCGCCTGATCGGCAATCCTGGCGGCATCGTGCTCGTCACCGGCCCCACCGGCTCAGGTAAAACGACCACACTGTATTCGACGCTAAAGCAGCTCGCCACGCCTGAAGTCAACATCTGCACGATTGAGGATCCGATTGAAATGATCGAGTCCTCGCTCAATCAAATGCAGGTGCAGGCGCAAATCGATTTGGGCTTTGCTGAAGGCGTGCGCGCGCTGATGCGCCAGGACCCGGACATCATCATGATCGGCGAGATACGCGATCTTGAAACGGCCGAGATGGCGATCCAGTCGGCGCTCACCGGGCATCTGGTGCTGTCTACCTTGCACACCAACGATGCACCGACGGCGGTCGCGCGGCTGCTCGATCTGGGTGCGCCGGCCTATCTGCTGACCTCGACCCTGCTCGGCGTAATGGCGCAGCGGCTGGTGCGCACGCTGTGCCCGCACTGCAAAGAAAGAATCCCGTTTGACGATCCGGTGCAGATCAAAATCTGGCACGAAACCGTCGCACCCTGGAAAGGCGAAGCGCCCACGCATATTTACAAACCCGTCGGTTGTCTGGAATGTCGCCATACCGGCTACATGGGCCGCATCGGCATTTATGAAATTTTATTGATGACGCCGGAATTAAAAAAACGGATTACGGATCGTACCGATCTTGAAGCGGTGAGGGCGGAGGCGTATCGATCAGGCATGAAGCCGCTGCGTTTGTCGGGCGCGATGAAAGTGGCACAGGGGATTACGACGCTGGAAGAGGTGCTGAAGGTGGCGCCTGCGGCGTGATGGTGTTGCGGTGTTTCTGTGCAGCATAATTAAGCGCAGAACGCCATTTGGCGGGGTGTTTCAGATGAAAATGCTCTGGAAGGCGCGCCCGTGTTAGAGTTTTTGTGCGGCGCGCATCGTGTGCGACCGCCTATG
>JAYVXF010000051.1:0-2439 GCA_043793345.1 Betaproteobacteria bacterium
CATCACTGCCGGTTTTTGGGTATCGACCGATACCGGCACACCGTCGCCGATGATCGCTGCCAGCACCGGCATCACCCGATCCAGCTCTTCCTGAAGCGACGTCGCTGCCGCGCCGGGACGCGTGGACTCACCACCGATATCGATAATGTCTGCGCCGTCTTCGATCAAGCGGCGCGCATGCGCAATCGCGACATCGCGCGCCAAAAATTTTCCACCATCGGAAAACGAATCGGGTGTGACGTTGACGATGCCCAGCACGTGCGGACGATCAAGTGAGAGTGAAAATTTTCCGGCGCGAAGGAGCATGGGATGGTCTAAAAATTTGTTGCTGCCGCCAGAAAGACAAAGGCCAGAGATCGATCCCTGGCCTCGCCAACAATTATCTCAAGCGCAAATTGTTAATGCGTACCGTCTGCCGTCGCAGGCTCCGCTTTAGGTGGCTCAGGCGCTGCGCCTGTGCCTCCACCGGTTGGTTTCGGCAACGGTCGGCTGCTCGCCTTCGGCTGCCGCGGCGGACGGCCTTCCATGATGTCCTTGATCTGGTCGGCGTCAATCGTTTCAAACTCAAGCAATGCTTTGGTCATCGCTTCGATCTTGTCGCGGTTTTCCTCGATGAGTTTCCTCGCCAGCGCGTATTGCATATCGATGATTTTGCGAATTTCGGCATCGACCTTGCGCATCGTCTCTTCCGACATATTGGTTTGACGCGTCACGGAGCGGCCGAGAAATACCTCGCCTTCGTTGTCGGCATAAACCATCGTGCCCATCGCGTCCGACATACCGTAACGCGTGACCATGTCGCGTGCCAACTGCGTGGCGCGTTCGAAATCATTCGAGGCGCCTGTTGTCATCTGGTTCATGAATACTTCTTCAGCGATGCGTCCGCCGAACAACACGGCAATGCGCGACAGCAAATATTGGCGGTCATAGGCATAGCGATCCTGCTCAGGCAACTGGATCGTTACGCCAAGCGCCCGACCACGCGGAATGATCGTTACCTTATGCACCGGATCGCTCTTCGGCAAGATATAGCCGAGCAAGGCGTGGCCAGACTCATGGTAGGCGGTGTTCTTTTTTTCCTCCTCGTCCATGACCATCGAGCGGCGCTCAGTGCCCATCATGATCTTGTCTTTGGCGCGTTCGAAATCTTCCATCTCGACCAGCCGTTTATTGCCACGCGCCGCGAACAACGCTGCTTCGTTGACGAGATTGGCAAGGTCAGCACCTGAGAATCCCGGCGTGCCGCGCGCAATCGTTTCCGCGACGACATCAGGCGCAATTGGTACCTTGCGCATATGCACATTGAGGATTTGTTCGCGACCGCGAATATCCGGCAACGACACCACCACTTGGCGGTCAAAGCGACCGGGGCGCAGTAACGCAGGATCAAGCACGTCCGGGCGGTTGGTCGCGGCGATCACGATCACACCGGCAGCCGCTTCGAAGCCATCCATCTCGACCAGCATCTGGTTCAGCGTTTGCTCGCGCTCATCGTTGCCGCCGCCGAGCCCTGCACCGCGCTGGCGACCGACCGCGTCGATTTCGTCGATAAAAATAATGCACGGCGCGTTTTTTTTCGCCTGCTCGAACATGTCGCGCACCCGTGCTGCACCGACACCGACAAACATTTCAACAAAGTCTGATCCTGAAATGGAAAAGAACGGCACCTTCGCTTCGCCAGCAATGGCGCGCGCAAGCAGGGTCTTACCGGTACCGGGCGAGCCGACCATCAAGACGCCGCGCGGAATGCGCCCGCCGAGCTTTTGAAATTTGGACGGGTCACGCAAAAACTCAACCAGCTCGGCGACTTCTTCTTTCGCTTCATCGCAGCCCGCCACATCGGCAAAGGTGACGAGATTGTTGCCTTCGTCAAGCATCTTCGCGCGGCTCTTGCCAAAAGAAAACGCGCCGCCCTTGCCGCCGCCCTGCATCTGGCGCATGAAATACAGCCACACGCCGATCAGCAGCAGCATTGGCCCCCATGCCATGAGGATGGTGAACAGGACATTAGGCTCCTCTTCCGGCTTCGCCTCCCCCTTGACGCCGGCCTTGCGCAGGTCATCCCACATGAAATAGTCGCCACCGGCAGGCGTGAACGTGGTGTAGGACTTGCTGTCCTTCAGGGTCACGCGGAAGGTGCGATTACTCTCTTGCTTGACGCTTTCGACGTTGCCGTTCCTGGCTTCCTGCATCATCGCCGTGTACGGCAGCTCCGGGCGGCTGCTGCCACGGCTCGACACCTGCATGAAAATCATCATCAGGACGATGCCGATGACGAGCCAGACGCCAATATTTTTTACCCAGTTGTTCACGCGTGTTCCTTTAATTTCGCTTTGCTGACGCTGCGGGATGGCAGCTTCGATACCATGCTAATTTTGAGACACCTACTCTACACTAAACACAATATCTTGTCGTTTGGATTCAGGCACATATGCTTTA
>JAYVXF010000052.1:0-8098 GCA_043793345.1 Betaproteobacteria bacterium
CCATCCAACCCTGCCGACAAAAAGCCGCTGACACCGCCTGCGCATTTGAAACTTGAATTCGACAAGTAAGCAAAGCGTTCAACCTCCGCCACCATGAGCGACGCGTCCAGAGATTTTGCGCAGGAAAACACCGCAGACCGCGTCAATGCCATCACGCGCATCGAATCTTTGCTCGCACCGGAAGCACTCGATCAAATTCGCAAAGTAAGCTTTGGTTTTGCCGACCAGCAGAGCGAGTTGTCGGTCGCGCAGCTACGATTGATTCTGCAGCTCGAAGATCACCTCGACTGGTTGTTGCGCAACGATCAGCCGCGTTTGCAATTGTGGCGGCTCGATACACGGCGGCCCAATGCACTGGCGCTAAGTATTCAGGTGGCAGACATTTGGCAGGCGTTAGGCGTTTGCCTCGGTCGCTATGCACTTGGCGCGGAAGTTTGGGCAAAGTCGCCTGAGGAAAAAACCGGCCTGCTGCCGCTCACCATCGCCGTCGCCCTGCACTGTCACGTCAACGAGATGCGCTGGCGTGCCCGCGGTGCACAACCCTGCGAAGTGCCGCTGCACGCACTGCATCGCCTGTACATGATCGCCGAAGCGCATCACGTCGCCGAGCAGGAAGTGCATCCGTATGAAGCCGACGTCGATTTTTCGGTGACACCGAAGGGCCAATATGTGGTGATGCTGCTGATGGCCGATCTTGCCGAGCGCGATTTGCCGCCGCTGCAACGCCTCGTCGCGCAACACTGGCTGAGTACCTGGGCGCGCGACGTGGTGCTGGATAATCGCTTCGTGCCGGGCCTCCACAGCATGCTGGTCAATCTGGATTCGCATCAGGGCATTTTGCGCGTTGACGAAAATGCGCAGCCCTCGTACCGCTATCTCGATATCCGCGCCATCGCACGCCACATCGAAGAAACCGACGCCTATCTCGCCAACAGCAACGCCGAGAATGAAACCACACGCGACATCACGGAGGCCACCGAGACCGACTATGCCGAAACGCTGGCGTGGCTGGAGAAGCTCTACAGTGATCGTTCTGCCGCATTCCAGACCACCCGTGTACGCCAGGACGCGCCCGCAGACCGCTACGCGCGCGTGATCGTCGGCTGGAACCAGATTCAGGAATTTATCGATGCGGCGAGCTGGCAGCCTAAAAGCGGACGCGGCAAGTTCCCTGAAAAATTCCCGACACCGCCGAGCCCGTTTGGCGTGTTGGGTGCAGCGCATGGACGCGTGCCGCTCGATACGCTGGTGTTCGACGTCCCCGCGGGGACGCCAACGGAGCACGCGTCGACACCGACCGGGCATCGCGACAGCGACAATTTTTCGCAGTGGCGGGTGAGGGATAGCAGCGCAGGTGGATTGGGGCTTTCATCCAGTCTCGCGGCCGATAACGATCTCGCCGTCGGCGCGCTAATACTGGTTTCGATGGACAAGGAAGCGCGCTGGAGTCTCGGGCGCGTGGTTCGAAAATTCAGGGGTCTGGAGGGCGGCGAAGTCAGATTCGGCATTCAACTCATGGGCGTCGATGCGTCACCCGTGCGCCTCACACCGCGGCCGGCCGATGACCAGGCAAAGAACCCACTGATCAGCACCGTCACCGGCGTGTTCCTCGGTCGCCACGAAAATCCCGCCCAGCAGGATTTGCTGCTGGTCTCCGCCAGTGCGCTGGCCTCGACGCGCCGCTACGAAATTAAAACCGGCACCAAGCGCTCACCGATCCGTACCACGCTGCCGGTGCAGAGCGCGGGTGCATGGGTGTTGATTCAATTTGAAGAAGATGCTTGAGGGTGGGTTGGTCACGCGCCATCAAATACAGCTTAACAAAGTCTAGTATTGGCGCGCCGTTTGAGGCATTTTATGTCTGTAACGCGCGCCAGTGCTTGATCTATGCCACTAAATGCTGTGGCAACGCGCCATAAACCACGCGCGAAATATTTTCCTCCGGGACAATTTATTTCTTCACCCCATCATCCTTCATCGATTCGAGCTTACCCAAATCGAGGCTGCCGACCGCTGACTTCAGGGTATTCAGATCGACGCTGCGGCTTTTCGCTTCCACCATAAAGCGGTCTGCAATAACCACGCTGTATTCGCCGCCGCCGCTCTTGATGGACTTTTCGTGTACCAAACGACCGTTAACCTTTTGAGTCCTTTCGGTTCCGTACTGGTCTTCCTTCTCGCCCTGCACGTTCATCCAACTGGCCATGCCCATCAGGCCGCTGGCGCTGCCGGTATCGGTGATTTCGAGTTGCACGCTTTTGCCCGCGTTATCCGCGTAGTCAGCTTCGGCTTTGGAAATCATGAAACCGGCCATACCGCTCTTGTCGCTACTGCTGGATTTTTTGGCGAGGCCGGCGAAGGTTTCCGGTACCAATGGTTTCAGTTTTTCGATGTCCACCGCCTCAACCGATTTGCCGCCGCCGAGCACGGCACCCAAGCCGCCCATCGCCGCTTTCATGGCTTCTTCCTGATTGCCACTTTTCTGGGCGGCTTCCATTTTCTTGCTGGCATCTTCCATGGTCTTGCCGAAAGCTTCGAGCTTGCCGACCGGGCTGTCTTTGTCGAACGTTACCGATGATCCCGGTGAAGACATCCGTCCCAGCCCGCCGGTTGCCATCATGCCTGCGCCGGCAAACATGGTACCAATTGCACCGATGATGAACGACAACACGATCGCGCAAATAACCACCACGACGGTGTAGCCGATGGATTTTTCTTCCGGGCACTTCATCAGTTTTGGCAAACCGAGATAAACCAGATACAAACTGTATAGCCCGCCCAACAAAGCAAGCAGCCAGCCGAGGTACGGAATGATCGTGAACACGCCCGCCAGCCACGCCGGCGTGTACGCATACACCGCGACCTTTAGCGCCTGCTGACTATTTTTTTCACCACCGAAAGACGGTGCCAGTACGTTGATGATGAGCGACAAAATGAACACACCGATGAACGCCATGACGAACGCAAACAGCGCGAGGCCGATACCCATGAACATTGGCGTGCGAAAGCTGGCGCCAAGAAAAGAATGACCAATGATCGAGCCACTGATGAAACCAGCGATGGGTCCGATGATTGCCAGTGGCGCGACGTAGCCAGTCATCAAGCTCGCCGTCGCCGATGTCTCCTCGGCGATGACGGGCCATTCGGTTTTTGGCGTGAGACAGATGTTCTTTGCGCGATCAACTAAACCCATGATGACTCCCCAAGCAGTGAATGAAGTCCTTACTTTAAGCGCATGTACCGGTAATTGTCGATACCTCATTTGCGTCGCCACCGGTCATTGCAAATTTCGCATTATCCGTGCTCACCCACACCGCCCGCCGTCAGGTTCGGATCAGCGTCGTCACCACCGCGCCCAATTCCGCAACGCCTTGCGATGATCGATGCATACGCTGCTGGTTCTGCACGCATGCCGCCCGGATCCCGGGCGAATTAACCGCCGCCTCAATTGCCGCCGCCAGTGCCTGCGCCGGTCGCTGGCGGCGGATAACCACACCGCCGCCCAGCGCCGTGAGCCGCATGCCGTTGTAGAACTGGTCGTACGCGAACGGGACAATCACCTGCGGAATCGCGGCGCGCATGGCGAGCGCGATGGTGCCGATGCCGCCATTGTGCACAATCGCGGCAACGCGTGGCAGCAATTGATCGAACGGTGCATGGCTAATGTGGCAGACGTTCTCAGGCAGCGGCGCAGGAATTTGTTCAGGCCAGCGGGTGACGAGAATCACGCGCCGGCCGGTGATGCGCGCGACCTCGACGGCACGGGCAAAAAATGTCAGCGCCGCACCCGCGCCGGTACCGGCCGAGAACAAAATCGGCGACGGCGCGTCGGCAAGAAATGCGGCGAGTCTGGCATCCGCCACCCAGGCTACCGCGTCCCGGCTGCTGTCGCTCACCGGGAACGATACCGAAACGGCATGCGGCGGCCAATCCGGCTGCGGTGGTGCAAACCATGCCGGCACAGCGCAAATCACCCGTTGCGGCGAGTGAATCCAGCGGGTGAAAATATTGCGTATCGGTGTCAGGCCCATGGTGGCACGCATGCGGTTAACGTCGTCGCGACACGCGCCATCGATCACCCAGCGATCAATCAATGCCATGACGATGGATCGCGCCCAACGCGGTGCCCAGCGCGGCCACGCGCCCAGGCCGCCCAGCACGTTGGCGCGACGCGAGAAAAAATAAAACGGTGACATGTGCACCGTCGCCAGCGGTAGCCCGAATTTTTCTTGCGCAAGACGCAGCCCGACGGCGCCGCTCGATGCGACCAGAATGGTTTCGCTGCGACGCAATCGCTCAACGTGCGCAACACTATCCGCCATCGCCGCCGCCAGGTATTTCCATAGCGCGCGAAAACCGCTGTGCCAGAACCACACCGTTGCGTCGCGCGCCAATTGGTCGTACAGCCCCACCTCGCCGACCCGATGAAAGCTGAGACCCGCACGCCGCGCGGGATCGGCGAAGGCATCGAATGCAAGGAAGTCGACGGCGTGTCCGCACTCAACGAGATGGCGGGCCAAGGCGATCAACGGCAAGGTATCGCCTGCCGTGCCGACGGCACCGATGATGAAATGTGCTTGCTGAGCCATGCCTTGATGTCCACCTACCGCAAAAAGCGGATTACCCGCGCCGCCACCGCCGCAGAAAACACCAGCCCCATATGCCCGACCGCGGAGACCGGCACATTTTCCGCCCACGGAAGAACGCTCGACTCAGGCGGGTAGACGATGTCGTCGTTCAACGTATAAATTGACAGGGTTGCCGGTGGATCGCGGCGTTCAGCGGCAGCAGACTCTTTATCCGCCAGACGCTTCAGCCACTCGCCATGACACCGCATCTGGCGTGCGTTAACGCCCAGTCCCCGTTTCGCCAATCGCGTGCCGTGATGTGGCGACCCGAGTGTCACCAGCTTTGCCACCCGCGACGCCGAAGCAGGTGTGCGGACTTGCGCCAGATAGGCGCGCACCACCAAGCCACCCATGCTATGGGCGACGATCATCAACTTCTCGGCGCCGGTCTCCACGCAGGTGGCCTCGATCCGCGCATCCAGCTTTGATACCAGCGTGTCGATGCCGCCGAACAAGGGCGTGAGTGTCAATGTGTAAATTGGCCCCAGGCCTGCCGCCAGCAGCCGCTGCCTGAATGCCATCCACAAGCCGCTGTTGCAGAGGTAGCCGTGGACTAGCAGGATCGGCATGCCTGTAGTAGTGCCGCATGGATCGTGCCCGACGGCAATCTGCGGAAACGCCTGACTCCAATTAAAACAAATGGCACGCGCTGCAAATTCATTCGCGAGAGCCGCCATGCTATTGCCCCACGGCAACGCGCGGCCATCACGCCTACGCATGACGCTGGTGACCACGAAACTGCCGAGCGCGTGGCTCAAACGCCACAACAGCGCAATCAGCAGCAGGATTGCTGCAATTGCTAAACCACGCATGCCGCGTGCGTTGAGAAAATTGCCCAGCCAAATATAAAAGATCACCTCGGTTGCCAACATGCTGAGCAAAATCGTCTGCAACATCAGAATGGCCCCCACCATTTCAGCAGCCAAAGTGCGGCCATGCCGACGATCATCGTGCCGAAAATATTTTTTGTCTTCAGCGCAAACACGCTCGCAATGATTGCCGCGATGATCCTGTAAGTATTCAAACTGTCGCCAGCAGCGAGATCGCGAAACAGCACGTCCGGCACGATTAGCGCAGGCAACACGGCAGCGGCGACATACTTGAGGCTGCCGGTCAACCAGGTCGGCACTTTTGTATCCGGCGGCAAGATGATGAACGACGCGCGGATGGCCAGCGTGACCATGCCGCAAACAATGATCGTCAGCCAAGCGCTCATGCCATTCATGATTTTGCTGTCTTCGCAACGGCGGGTTGCGCCAGCGTGCGGCGCTCCGCCCACACGCCAATCAACACGCCGGTGACGGCCGCTGCAATGAGTCCCAGCTTCAGGGGCAACGCGGTGCAAAACGCTGCCGCCACACTCGCCGCAATCGCTGCCGCCCAGTGGCTTTTGGTTTGCAACGCGGGCAACACCAGCGACAAAAACACC
Organism: Betaproteobacteria bacterium; assembly: GCA_043793345.1. Taxonomy (GTDB): domain Bacteria; phylum Pseudomonadota; class Gammaproteobacteria; order Burkholderiales; family Usitatibacteraceae; genus UKL13-2. Next base: position 6,058 of record JAYVXF010000052.1, read on the forward strand.
AGCGGAATCGCGAAGTCGAGCGACCAAGTTGACGGCACGAGCGTACCGGCAAAAACGCCGATGGCCACACTCACCTGCCAAAAACACCACATCGCGCCAGTGACGCCGACATAGTAGGCGTCGAGATGTTTCGGTGGCCGATGCTTATCGAATTTTGTGGTGAGCAGCGCAAACGCGTGATCGGTAAGCAGATACGCAAACAGCCATTTACGCAGCCTCGGCGTATGTCGAAAATACGGCGCAACGGCAGCGCTGTACATCATCATGCGCAGATTCACCACCAGCACCGTCAGCACGACGATGCCAGCGGGTGCGTGTTGCGCCATCAGCGAAATTGCCGCCAACTGCGCCGCGCCCGTGAACATGATCACCGACATCGCCATGCCCAGCCACGGGTCAACCCCCGCCGTGACGGCGGCCGCACCGGTGATCAAGCCAAACGGAATATTGCCAAGGACAAATGGTGCCTGATCGCGCAGGCCCTGGATGAATGCGGAACGCTGTGTTTGCATTTGATAGATACGAAAATTTACTCATCAGTCAGAAATAATGGCGACAGTTTCAAATCAGAGGTTGTCATTCCCGCGAAGGCGGGAATCCAAGTTCACCCAGGCAAACTTGGATTCCCGCCTTCGCGGGAATGACGGTGCAGGATGAATATTGTCGTCAATATTCTTGACTGCTGTGTAAGCGCTGATTTTACCTGCTCACGGCGGATGAAATCGGGCGAGCCATGCGACAATTCGCAGATGATTCTTTACGCACTCACCGTCTTCGTCTCGGCCTTTCTGCTTTTTCTGGTGCAGCCGGTTATCGCCAAGCAGATTCTGCCGTGGTTCGGTGGGTCGGCTGCGGTATGGACCACCTGTCTGGTATTTTTTCAGTGCATGCTGCTGGCTGGTTATTTTTATGCGGATTGGACGACTAAAAAGCTCACACCGAAACGCCAGGCGCTGCTGCATCTGGGCCTCATCGTTATTGCGATTGCGCTGCTGCCGATCATTCCGGACAGCACCTGGAAACCTACTGGCGAGGAAGCACCGAGTGCGCGCATTTTATTGCTGCTGGCAGCGACCATCGGCCTGCCATACTTTCTGATTTCCACCACCAGCCCGTTGGTGCAGGTGTGGTTTAACCAGCGCTATCCCGACGCCAGTCCGTATCGCTTATTTGCACTCTCGAACCTGGCCTCGATGCTCGCGCTGCTCGGCTACCCATTTTTGTTCGAGCCGTGGATCACTACGCGACAGCAGGCAATGAGCTGGTCAATCGGTTTCGGTGTGTTTGCAGTACTGATTGCCGCATCGGCGTGGTTTGGTTTGCGCGGGCGTGACAATGCCGCTAACGATGCAGCCGAAAAAATACCGGGCGACGTGACAGAAATTATCGCTCCGCCAACCCGCCGCGAAAAAATTACCTGGGTCGCGCTGTCTGGACTGGGCTCGGTTTTGCTGCTCGCGATTTCAAACCACTTGACGCAAAATATTTCATCGATTCCGCTCATGTGGGTGGTGCCGCTGGCGCTGTACCTGCTGACATTCATCCTGTGCTTCGATGCGAAAGACGCAAAAACCGGCTGGTATCAGCGCGCAGTTTTTATTCCGCTGCTGGCCGTGGTGTTGATCGCGATGTCGTGGACGCTGGCCGATAAGGATTTGCATTTCAAGCTGTATTGGCAAATCGGATTGTTCGCTGCCGGCTTGTTTGTGGCCTGCATGTTTTGTCACGGCGAGCTGGTCGCAATGAAACCGCATCCGCGCCATCTCACCACTTTTTATCTGATGATTTCGATCGGCGGCGCGCTGGGCGCGTTGCTGGTCGGCATCATCGCGCCGCTGACTCTGCCGGCTTATTACGAACTGGAAATCAGTATCGTCGCCCTGGCAGCGGTGGCGACTTGTCTCATGTGGCGAAAACTGCATCTCGCAGTGGTGCTTCTGGGTGCCGCAGTGACGGTGTTTACGGCTGCTGCTGCGGTCTACACGGTGATTCAATTCAATGAAGATGTGGTGGTGATGTCGCGTAATTTTTACGGCACGCT
>JAYVXF010000053.1:0-8090 GCA_043793345.1 Betaproteobacteria bacterium
CAAACACACTCTCGATCCATTCGTCGGGCTCTGAGTACAGCAACGGCACATCGACTATTTTTTGCACGTGGCCGAGCGAGCCAATCAGCGACTCAACGCTATGACATAGATGGACGTGATCGATCCCTGACACCGAGCGCATATCGACCGTCAGCTTCACCGAGTCCGGTACTGAATTGGTATTGAGGCCACCGTGGATGGTGCCGATGTTCATGGTCGGTTTGCCCATGACGTGATGATGATCACAGCCGACATGTCGCTTGAAATCAAAATGGGCGAGCTTGTCGATCACCTGTGCCATTTTCAGGATCGCGTTCTCGCCCTGCTCCGGCATTGAGCCGTGCGCGGTTTTGCCCCTGGTTTCGATTTCCACCCAGCACACGCCCTTGTGGCCAATGTAAGGATAGTTCGCGGTCGGCTCGGCGATGATGATCGCACCGGCGCGATCCAGCAGCTTATGGTCGGCCAAATACTTTGCGCCTTCACAGCCGATCTCTTCACCGGCCGTAATGACCAAGGTGACGCCGGGTGAATTTTTCAGCGACGGTGCGAGCTTGATCGCCGCGATCACGAATGCGGCGATGCCGCTTTTCATGTCGGTTGAGCCGCGCCCGTAAACGCGATCACCATCGGTCTCGCCTGCGAATGGATCGTGCGTCCACGCCGCCGAGCCGAGCGGCACCACATCGATGTGCCCGGTAAAACAAATCGGCGGTTTTTCATGTCGCCCGCCGATGGTCGCGACCAGACTGGTTCGCGTGTCGGCAAAGTCGTGATACGCGACATGAAATCCTGCCGCCTCGAGTAGTTTACCCAAATGCTGGGCACACGCATGCTCGGCACCTGGCGGGTTGATGGTGTTGAAGTGCAGCAGTTCACGGGTGAGGTGAAGAGAATTTGGCGTCATGATCAGACATTCGCCGTTAATTTTTTTCGCGTATTTTTCCTTTTACGCATCCAGTGATTCAGAGCCTCGATGAATACCGAGAAGCCGAGTGCGAAGTAGAGATAGCCTTTCGGAATATGCATGCCGAAGCCGTCCGCCACCAGGAATACGCCGATCAGCAGCAGGAAAGACAGCGCCAGCATTTTGATCGTCGGATGCTCGGAGACGAATTTTGACAGGGGGTTTGAGGCCACCAGCATGACGATCATCGCAAACACCACCGCGACCACCATCACCCACAGTGTATCGGCCATGCCGACGGCGGTAATGACCGAGTCCAGCGAAAAAATAATGTCAATAAAAGCAATCTGCACGACGATGGAGTTGAAAGACGGGTAGGTTTTGGCGACCGCTTTGCTATCACTGTTGATCGCATCGTCGTTACTTTCGCCTTCACCTTCCACCGACTCGTGAATCTCATGCACGGCTTTAACCATCAAAAACAATCCGCCGCCGATGAGAATCAAATCACGCCATGAGAAGCCCTGATCGAAGACGGTAAATACGGGCGCTGTGAGCTTCACGATCCAGGCCAACGATGCAAGTAGCATCAGCCGCGTCAGCAACGCCAAGCCCAAACCAATTTTGCGGCCCATCGCGCGCTGCTCCGGCGGCAGACGATTGGTTAGGATCGTGAGGAACACCAGATTGTCGATACCCAACACGATTTCGAGTGCGGACAAGGTGAGCAGCGATAACCAGATTTGCGGGTCGTTCAGCCATTGAAAAGCGAAAAATTCCATTGGTGTGACTATCCTTGAACTTTGGTGACGAAAAGAGCATCTTACCAACGTATTGTTCGCCCTACCTTTATCAGTGTAGTGGTTCATATTTAATGCAACTCATTACCATGATCACTAATCTGCTCCTTCCCCCACATAACGGGGGAAGGAGGCACGATTGGTGGCGATCACGCGATCACTCGCATAAGTGCCAAACAGAGTGAAGCAGTACATCGGGAGGAAAAGTTATGCGCAGCCGAGTTCAATTCATGATCGTTTTAGTCGTCGCCTTTTTGGCGACAGCCTGCGCGCAACCGGGCACGGGCATGTATCGCCCCGATCTTAACGACGACATCGTCGCGCGCATTGCGTCGGGCCAAACTGCGGGAGAGATCACGGCGCTGCTTGGCGCGCCGTATCGGCGGGTACGCTTCGATAATCTGCGCACGACCGCATGGGATTATTTCTTTAAGGATACGTGGGGATATTGGGTCGAGTTGAGCGTGATGATGAGCGATGAGGCAGGAGGCGGACGCGTGGTGGGCAAAGTATTACGGCGGATAGATTCCGATGACAAACACTGAATTTTCGCTGCTGAAAAATGAAAACGCTAGCACTGGCGCGCATTTTCAGCCATTTTGCCTCGGGGATCCGCGCCAGGGCTAGTGTTTGAACAGTATTGCGGGCTTCTTAACGGTCTCCCGGATACGTCGCCATTGATGCCCGCAGCGAGTCGGATTAACCAGTAAGCCGCACCAGCGCCTCACGATATTTGTCGCTGGTATTTTTTGCGATCTCGGCCGGCACATCCGGCGCGGGGGGCTTGCGATTAAAGTGGATCGAATCGAGCCAGTTGCGAATGTACTGCTTGTCAAAACTTTCCGGCGACGATCCGACTTGGTAAGTTTCGAGCGGCCAGAAGCGCGAAGAGTCGGGCGTCAGCACTTCATCGATGAGATGCAATTTTCCATTCGCATCGACGCCGAATTCAAACTTGGTATCGGCGATGATAATGCCTTTGCCATATGCGTAGTCTGCCGCCGCCGTGTAGAGCTTGATCGCGATATCGCGCACCTCGGCGGCACGCGCGACACCGATGATTTTTTCCGTTGTGGCGAAATCAATATTCTCATCGTGCTCACCCGCAGCTGCCTTGGTCGCCGGCGTGAAAATCGGCTGCGGCAATTTCGAGGCGCGTTGCAATCCCGGCGGCAATTTCACACCACAGACCGAAAGTGACGCCTGATACTCTTTCCACCCCGAGCCTTCCAGATAGCCGCGCACCACCGCTTCAATCGGCAGCACCGTGTATTTATTCACGACAATCGCGCGGCCTCGTACTTGATCCCGTTCATCCGGCAGGACGACTGTTTCCGGATCGATACCGGTCAGCTGATTCGGCACGATGTCTTTTAATTTTTCGAACCAGAAGTTGGCAAGTGCAACGAGGATTTCGCCTTTGTGCGGAATCGGTGTTGGCAGGATTACGTCGTAGGCCGATAAGCGATCACTCGTCACCAGCAAAAGCTTGTCGTCACCGACCGCATAAATATCGCGCACTTTGCCGCGGGCGATGAGGGGAAGCGATTTGATCGAGGACTCGTACATGGGATTCAGATAATCGCGACAAACAGCAAGAAAAAGCTTGCCATCAACACAAGCAACAATGGATAGACCACGCCAATGATCATGTAGCGAATGAACGTCATCGGCCACCGGCCGCCAAAAAATCGTTGTAACGCCACCAAATAATAAACGGCCGCAGTGATGAACACGACCGCGCCGAGCCAGCCGGGCACAAGCGCGAACAACAACAGCACAAAAAATGTGAACGCGTGAATATGCAGCGCATAGACCACGTGCTCGCCGTAATAATAGCCACGGTTGACATACAAAAGTTTGGTCAACAGCGCGAATAGCGGCAGCAGCATAAACAGGGCATAGGGAATATTGGCGATGGTGCCGTCTTTCAACATACCCAACACCTGAATTTGCGTTTTGCCATTGTATTTTTGTTTCAAATGACTTTTGAACCATGGGCAAATTATTTCACCGACAGCACAATTGAAATTCGCAACATCGATTGAATCGTCTGCCTTTGCGTTGGATTTTTTTGCATTGGTGTTTTTGGCACTCTCTATTGTGCTTTGCTTTGCGTTTTTAGCCGCGTCCGACACAATTCCCTTCACCTTGTCGTCAACAGTTTTATCGTCGGCATCTTCGTCTGGTTTATGGTCGGCGGCATTACTGCCGGCTGGCGAATCCTTCGCAGCTTTGACGGTGCCCGCTCTGCTATCGGTGGCGGCATCCGTTTTTACGTTCGTCACAAACATCGGCGTATTCATGCGTGCTTCTTCATCCGGCGTGTCGAACGTAATCGTTGGGTTCAGACCCGCAATCTTGATGACCAGAAAAAACAGGAAACTTGCCGTGATGTACAGGCGCAACGGCGAGATATAGCGTTGCTTGCGGCCTAGCCGGTATTCACGCGTAAGTTCGGCTGGCTTGAAAAACAGCAACCAGAGTGTCTTCCAAAGTTTGCCCTCCAGCGCGACGTAGTGCGTGATGAATTCGTGAAAGAATTCAAAAAATGTCGGCGGATGCAACGCGGTCGCCTGACCGCAGTTGGAGCAGTAAGCGCCGCTGCCGTTAGTGAAGCGGAGGTCGCAGTTGCGGCAGTGGGTGGCCGCCGCCGTTGCAGTGTCCGCATCAGCACCCATTACTTCACCAACTGTTTCAACTCACCCTTCGCATATTTCGCCGCCATCACCGACAACGCGATTGGTTTGATCTTCGAGCCCTGCCCGGAGCAGCCAAATTGCTGGTAGCGTTGTTTGCAGATTTCCTTGGCCGCTGCGCGCGCCGGTTTCAAAAAATCGCGCGGATCAAAATGTGATTTATTTTCGTTCATGAATTTGCGCATAGCAGCCGTCATGGCGAGACGAATATCGGTGTCGATGTTGATCTTACGCACGCCGTGTTTGATGCCTTCCTGGATTTCCTCGACCGGCACGCCATAGGTTTCTTTCATTTCGCCGCCGTTGTCGCGAATGATTTTCAGCAAATCCTGCGGCACACTTGACGAGCCATGCATCACCAGATGCGTATTGGGAATGCGTGCGTGGATGGCTTTGATGCGATCAATGGCGAGAATATCGCCGGTGGGTTTCCGGGTAAATTTATACGCGCCGTGGGAGGTGCCGATGGCAATCGCGAGTGCATCCACGCCTGTTTTGCCGACGAAGTCTGCCGCTTCATTCGGGTCGGTCAGCAATTGTTCGCGCGTCATCGTGGCCTCCGTGCCGTGGCCATCCTCTTTGTCGCCTTTCATTGTCTCCAGCGAGCCCAGGCAGCCCAATTCTCCCTCGACCGACACACCAATCACGTGCGCCATGTCGACAACGCGTCGTGTCACGTCCACGTTGTAATCGTAGCTGGCGATAGTCTTGCCGTCTGCCTGCAACGAGCCGTCCATCATCACGCTGGAAAATCCGAGCTTCATCGCGGAGTCGCAAACTGCCGGCGACTGGCCATGATCCTGGTGCATCACGACCGGAATATGTGGATAGGAATCGACCGCGGCCTGAATCAAATATTTCAAAAATGTCTCGCCCGCATATTTGCGCGCGCCGGCCGAGGCCTGCATGATGACCGGCGAATCCGTCTCGGCAGCCGCCTCCATGATCGCCTGCACCTGCTCCAAATTATTGACGTTGAAAGCGGGCAGGCCGTAAGCGTTTTCGGCAGCGTGGTCGAGCAGTTGGCGCATGGATACGAGTGGCATGAAATTCTCCTCAGAAGCCGCAGCGCGCGCCACGGGAATGGGCGGTGGTTGGGCAGAGTGTGATTTTAACGCGCTGGCGGCGCTTGGTCATCGGCTGCGTGGAGAAAATTACTAAGCTCTAGCGCTGGAGCGGCGTTTGGGGTGTTTTATGCCTGTGTGGCGCGCCGGTGCTGGTGTTTTGATGAAATTTGGGCAGGCTCAGGATTTTAGTGCAACGTTATGGTTGGCGTTTCGTCGCGATTTTGAATTTCGTCATTCCCGCGAAAGTGGGAATCCAAGTTTTTTTGCTCCGCGCTAAACTAAAAAAATTAGATTCCAAATGTCTTTTCGATGCAATAAGTTGGCTCTAACCGCTTGGGATGATGCAATCTACCCTTTTGATTTTTCAGCCAACCGCCTTTTTTCTTGAACTTGAAGCAGCGGTTTGCTGGAGGGTATTCCACAAATGGTTTCCCAACATTAAGGCAACTTTGACAGGAACTGCATTTCCAATCTGTCGCATCGCCTCACCCCAAGCACCTTTGACGATGAAATTATCTGGAAACGTCTGGATTCGCTTGGCCTCAAACACCGTGAGATACCGGACAGAATCATCTTCGTATCGAATCATGTTCTCACCACCCGGTACCCCATGGCCACCGGCCTTAATTGTTTTTGATGGCCAGTCGATATAGCTCCCTGTGTGGCCGGGGTAAGTACGAGCGCCGCCCTTGTAAACGTGATCAGAGATTCTGTGATCGGTCTTTGGGTGGGGGACATCAAATAACGCATCCCGAACCGTCTGCCACGGTAATGCAGTTGGTTCGAACATCCCATAACGGCTTTCCAGACGCTTGACTTTGTCCTTGTGGGATTGACTTTCTTCGTTCTGTATATGTAGCGACATATTGTGACGTTTCCAATAGTCCTCTGAAACGTACATGTCCCATAGAAGCCGATCCTCAGAGTGAGTTGCCACGGGGAACGTCCAATCGACTCCGATATCGGCGCGTATTCCAACAATCACTACACGTTCACGCGTCTGAGGAACGCCGTAATCCGCTGCATTCAGAAGCTTGAACTGAACTTGATACCTAGTGCCTGCGTACGATATTTTTTCCAGCTTTTTCAAAATGGAAAGATGATCTCTCCAGTCAGCAGAATCGCCTGACTTAAAACCGGGGTAGGTGAGCCTCAAAACGATATATTCAAAATAGTCTGAGAACGAAGACCGTAGAAGGCCTTTCACGTTCTCAAATATGAATGCTTTCGGTGTCAGGTGTTCGATAGCCCTGATGGCGTAAGGGAACATATCACGGCTGTCGTTATGCGCCTTGTGTTTCCCGCCCATTGAGAACGGTTGGCAAGGAGGGCCCCCAGCCACTACGTCAATGGAGTTCAAATTACCAAGATCAAAATCCTTGATGTCTCCGCAGAACACGTTTTCAGGGTCAAAATTCTCGCGCAGAGAACTACACGCGTGTGAGTTGAACTCAACAAAAGCGGAGTGTTGAAAACCCGCTAGCTCCAACCCTTTCGCCAATCCTCCCGCACCCGAAAAAATCTCTAAAGAGTTCATGGTTTGGTGGTGAGTAACTTCAAGTGTTTTGCAACATTCTTCAACACGACTTCTGCCTTGGCGTGTATCCCTTTGCATTTTTCTGCCCAAGCTCTACCGACATGAATTACATCCCAATCAGACTTAGCTTGTTCGAATCGGCCTCTACCCGGCGTATGGTTGCCAAATCCATCCACGCTTGTGTTCCATATCGGTTTGTGTAACTTAATTAGCGCCGCTTCAATGGTTCCGATCATGTCTGACGCTGTACCTTCAAGAATCACAAATCTGCACATGAAGTCGGCGAGTTCGATACCAGATACCTTCTCGATATTCTTACTGTGCTCAGCTAACCTAGATCGCAATTCTGAAGCTTGCGCGTTCGGGTCATCGACCACCCGAGCTTGTCGCCAGCCCTTTGGGACTGCTTTACCGACATAAATAGGGTGGCCATAAGATGTTCGGTTCAATTTGCCGTACGCACGATAAATGCCCACCCGCCCCGTGTAGTAAAGAGCATAAACGCCTGTGCCGCTAAAGCGCGCGAGTGGAGGCAGTTGATGCACAGGTGTGCCGTTAAAGAATCGAACAGCATCCTTCACGATTTCTGCGAAATCCTCATTTTTGTAAACGTGTTCTGAACGATCAAATTGCCTTACTGCCATGTATTCTTTCTATGGTTTGCGTCGTAAATTATCACCGCAACGACACGACTCGGAGTCAAATTATTTTTTCGCGCCGCTTTACAAATTGCCTATCCACCTACGTACGGCTGTTTCTCCGCTCGCAATACGACAGAACAGCTTTATGTCGTAGATCCAGCATCAGCGCGCCGTCGCGGCCAATTTCGACCGGACAGCCGCCCCAACGCTAGACTTCAGCTATCAAACCGAGCCAAATCCTCAAGCCCCCCGCTGCTCCCCGAGCCTGACTATCTTCATCGTATTCGTCCCGCCCGATTGCCCAATCGGCTCGCCCATTGTGATGACGACGATATCGCCGGCCTGCGCGACACCGTTGTCGAGCAATACCTGTTCGGCCGCGATCATCAATTTCTCGCGGTCATGGCCTTCGTAGGCGAGCGTGAAGGGGCGCACGTCG
>JAYVXF010000054.1:0-8042 GCA_043793345.1 Betaproteobacteria bacterium
AATTGTCATTTCGAACCCGGCCTCATGGGTGAGAAATCTGCTTTTTCGTTCGACATCCATCCATCACTCAAATCCTCCCACAGCGGATTCATCGTCTCAAACAACGCAATTTTCTTCTCCCGCCGCCAATTCTTGATCTCCTTCTCGCGCTCAATTGCAGATCGCACATCGTTGGTCGTTTCAAAGAAAACCAATCGGTCGATGTTGTACGACTTGGTAAATCCATCGACCAACTTATTTTTGTGTTCGTAAAGTCGGCGTTCCAGATTGCTGGTCATACCAACGTACAGGCGTCTTGATTTGCTAGCCAGAAGATAGACGTAGTAAGTTTTTTCCAAAGCAGATTTCTCGCGTTGCTCGAAATGACAGTTAATTATTTGCTGGCAACACGCACAACTGTCATTTCGACGCCACCCATTCTTTGACACTCGCCAATGCCCCCGGCAACGCCGCCGCATTCGTCCCGCCCGCCATCGCCATGTCCGGCTTGCCACCGCCCTTGCCGCCCACCTGTTGCGCGACGTGATTGACTAAATCGCCTGCTTTGTATTTTCCAATCAGGTCGCCGGTCACGCCGGCTGCAAGACTCACTTTGTCGCCATCCGCGACGGCCAACACAATCACTGCGGATTTCAATTTATTCTTCAACTGATCCATCGTCTCACGCAAAATTTTTGCGTCGCTGCCATCGAGTTTGGTCGCGAGGACTTTCACGCCGTCGACCTCGACAGTTTGAGAAAGTAGTTCATCCCCTTGCGACGCAGCAAGTTTTGATTTCATCGTGCCGAGTTGCTTCTCCAGCGTCTTCACATTGTCGAGCAACTGCAAAATTTTATTTTCAACGTCAGCCGGTTGCGATTTTAATAATTCGGCTGCATGGACAAGCCTGCGGTCAAGCGTCTGCACGTAATCAAATGCCACCGATCCCGCGACCGCCTCAACGCGCCTCACACCGGCAGCCACACCGCCTTCGGACACGATCTTGAACAAGCCGATGTCGCCGGTACGCGCCACATGCGTGCCGCCACAGAGTTCTTTTGACGAACCAATTTCGAGTACACGAACTTCATCGCCATATTTTTCACCAAACAACATCATGGCACCGGTTTTTTGCGCCGACTCAATGTCCATCACGCGCGCCTCGGTGGCGACGTTGGCGAGAATTTCGGCGTTGACGATACTTTCCACCCTGGCGATTTCTGCCGCCGTCATCGGTGCGTTGTGCGCAAAGTCGAAACGCGTTTTATCGGCATCGACCAGCGAGCCTTTTTGCTGCACGTGCACGCCCAACACATCGCGCAGCGCTTTATGCATCAAGTGCGTCACCGAGTGATGGCGCATGTTGCGATGGCGGATGTGCGTGGCGACGTTCGCTGCCACCGTATCGCCAACGGCCAGCTCGCCGGTGGTCATCGTGCCAACGTGGCCGAATACGTCAGGCTGAATTTTTTGCGTATCCTGCACCTGAAAAAGCGTGAGGCAGGAACCGCCCTTGGACAGCTCACCGGTGTCGCCGGCCTGTCCGCCCGACTCGGCGTAGAACGGCGTGACGTCGAGTACCACGATGCCTTCCTCGCCAGCAGCCAGGCGGCTCACGGGCGAGCCATCACGATACAACGCCACCACGCGCCCTTCTTCAGACAGCGAGTCGTAGCCGCGAAATTGCGTCTTTGCACCGGTATATTGCAACGCTGCACCGGTCTTGAATTTGGAACCTGCACGCGAACGCTCCTGCTGCGCGGCCATCGCTTTGTCGAAGCCTGCCATATCGACCTCGAAGCCGCGCTCACGGCCGATGTCGGCGGTTAAATCAATCGGGAAACCGTAGGTGTCGGAAAGCTTGAATGCGGTGTCGCCATCGAGGCGCTTGGTATTTTTTTCCAGTGCCACATCGAGAATATCCATGCCTTTTTCAAGCGTCTCACCGAAGCGCTCCTCTTCTTGTTTCAACACCGCTTTTACGCGCTCTTTCGATTGCTCGATCTCCGGGAACGCGTCGCCCATGACAGTGGCGAGCGTATCGACGAGCTTGTAAAAAAATGGTTTCTTCTGACCCAATTTGTAGCCGTGACGCATCGCGCGACGCGCTATCCGGCGCAACACATAGCCACGTCCGGCGTTCTCAGGCATCACCCCGTCGCAGACCAAAAACGAACAGGCGCGGATGTGATCAGCGATCACGCGCAGACTTGGATTTGCCAAATCGCTTGTATTGGTTTCGCGCGCAGCGGCCTTGATCAGCGCCTGAAACAAATCGATCTCATAGTTCGCGTGTACATGCTGCAATACCGCCGACAAGCGCTCGAGGCCCATGCCGGTATCGACCGAAGGTTTCGGCAAGGCGATCATCGGCCCATCTGCAACTTCGCGGTTGTACTGCATGAAAACCAGATTCCAGATTTCAATAAAGCGGTCACCATCCTCATCGGCTGAGCCCGGTGGGCCGCCGGGAATGTGCGCACCATGATCGTAGAAAATTTCCGAACACGGGCCGCACGGCCCCGTATCGCCCATCATCCAGAAATTGTCGGATGCGTATTTGCCGCCTTTGTTATCACCGATGCGGACGATTCGATCTAACGGCACGCCGATGTCATTGGCCCAAATATCGTAGGCCTCATCGTCATCCGCGTACACCGTCACCAGCAGCTTTTCGGCCGGCAACTTGTAAGCGACCGTCAGCAATTCCCACGCGTATTTAATTGCGTCGCGTTTGAAATAATCACCGAAACTAAAATTGCCGAGCATCTCGAAAAACGTGTGGTGGCGCGCCGTATAGCCAACATTTTCCAGATCATTATGTTTGCCACCGGCGCGCACACAGCGCTGCGAGGTCACCGCGCGAACATAGCTGCGTTTCTCCTTGCCGAGAAAGCAATCCTTGAATTGATTCATGCCCGCGTTGGTGAAAAGCAGCGTCGGGTCGTCAGCGGGAACGAGCGAGCAGGATGCCACATGCGTGTGACCTTTGGAGACAAAAAAATCGATGAAGGCCTGGCGGATGCCGGAGACAGTGGTGAGATTCATGGGTGTTTGCGAAAGAGTGGCGCGGGGCGGTAAGCGGAACTCGATTTTACCTTAGGCCGGTTGCGGCAACGATTGCGACGCATCGTGTCGCTGTCAAATTAGCGACACATCGTACAGCAGATGCCCGGCATAACTTGGCGTAGAACGCCATTTGACGGGATATTCCAGCCATTTATGCCTGAAACGGCGCGCCAGTGCTGGGGGCTTGTTGAAATTCAATGCGATAGCCGGAGAAGCGCAATCATCGCACAGGCACTCCTTCCCCTGGCTACAGGGGAAGGTGGGGATGGGGTCGATACACATGTCAAGCGCGGTGCTGTATCGCTGACGCCCCCATCCCAATTGCCCCCTCGCTGCGCTCTCCCCCCGCGATTGCGGGGGAACAACCACAAGGGTTGCGCCGGGAGTAGATGCACGCAGATCGCGCGGCTTCGAAAACAGCCCCGCGTGTGGAATGCATATCGAATTTCAACAAGCCCCTAGTCTTACTGTGTTATAAAAATATCACTCCGTTTCCCGCAGCAGGGACATCGCGGAAGTCGTGCGATCAGCGCGACGGCGAGTTCGAGGCGTAGGGTCGTGATCGAATCTGGCACGTGGCGCTGGCCGGTGTGGCGACTGCAAGCATAGGTACGCGGGGCATTATTGTTGCCGGTGCGATTGGGGTGTTGATGGTTGGGCTGGGGTTTGCGCGCTTGAAGGCGAAGCAACGTGGCGGCGGGGCGGTGTGATGATCGAGCAGCGCGGAAATCTCAACCGGCAATAAGCCAATGGGGCTATTCTGGAACTTAACCGCGATCACTGCACACCAAACGTCACCAGTTAAAATTTAGACAAGGAATATTCACATGAACACACCCATCAGCACCCGCCAACTCGGCGCTCACGGCCCGACTGTTTCTGCCATCGGCCTCGGCTGCATGGGCATGAGCGACTTCTATTCGAATCGTGATGACACCGAATCCATCGCCACCATCCATCGTGCCCTCGAGCTAGGCGTCAACTTTCTCGATACTGCCGACATGTACGGCCCGTATACCAACGAAGAGCTCATTGCCAAGGCGATCAAGGGCAAACGCGGGCAGGTCTTCATCGCCAGCAAATTCGGTATCGTGCGTGATCGCAGTGACCCAAATTCGCGTGGCGTGAATGGCAGCGCGGATTACGTTCGCCGTTCGGTGGAAGGCAGTTTGAAGCGTCTCGGTGTGGATACGATTGATCTTTACTACCAACATCGGGTGGATCCGCAAACACCGATCGAAGACACCGTCGGCGCTCTGGCCAATTTGGTCAAGGCAGGAAAAATTCGCTACGTCGGCCTGTCGGAGGCATCATCGCAAACGTTGGAGCGCGCGCACAAGACGCATCCCATCACTGCGTTACAAAGCGAATATTCGCTCTGGTCGCGCGACCCGGAAATGGGGGTGTTGGCAACCTGTCGCAAGCTCGGTATCGGTTTTGTGGCGTATAGCCCGTTGGGACGCGGATTCCTGACCGGTGCCATCACCAGACCGGAACAATTTGCAGAGGACGATTACCGTCGCCAAAGCCCGCGTTTTCAGGGCGAAAATTTCACCAAAAATATGGCGCTGGTAGACAAGGTAAAAGAGTTGGCTGCACGCAAAGGCTGCACGCCAGGTCAACTGGCGCTCGCCTGGGTACTCGCGCAGGGCAACGACATCGTGCCCATTCCCGGCACCAAGCGGCGCAGCTATCTGGAAGAAAACGCGCAAGCAGTTGCGCTGAAAATCGGCACGAACGAACTGGCAGAGCTCGATGCGATCTTTCCAATCGGTGCGGCCAGCGGCATGCGTTATATCGAGGGGAGCATGAAAATGCTGGACACATAAAAGATCGAAATTGTCGTGAAGCGAACATTGGACAACAACGACTATTTCGTAAATATTTCACATAGTAAAATTTCACGTAGAACGCCATTTAACGCGCCGTTACAGCCATTTTTGCCATAAACGGCGCGCCAGTGCTAGTGTTTATGTGAATCTAACCAGACGTTTTGGCGGTCGTGGCATCAACCGAAACGTGGAATGTGGCAATCCCGGTATTGTCATTTCGAACCCAGCTTCATCGGGTGAGAAATCTGCTTTACGACACCGTAAAAAAACAAGCGGATTTCTCTCTTCGTTCGAAAAGACGGCGGATTTTTTCCAAGCGTTTCGTTTTTTCTTAAAGATACTACGATTGGAATGCGGCGATATTTGTCAAACGCAATTTATGTGTACACACCACGATTGCTCAACCGCGACAGGTCGTCGTGAAAATATCAACCGGGCGTGTATGCGTTTTTCAGTGCCGAAAATCAGGGCACTACCACCAGCCCAGCCCGCTCGGCAGCGGCGCGCAGACGCTGGCCGAAGACGGCGAAACAAAAAGCCGTGCTGGTTTTTTCTTTCAGCCACAGCGCGCTCGCCAGATGGATCGAATCGAAGCCGCGCAAGCCATAAACTTCCGCAAGGTCGCCGGCAGTGCGTACCACTGACGGAGCCAGTTCGATGCGCAGCAAATTTTCCCAATCGAGATTCAATTGTGCCAGCCGTTGCCGGTGTTTCGCGTCGGTCGAGATGCCTTGTGCCCTTAGCCGGGCGAATGCGGCTCGCGCCTCAGGGTAGGCGACGACGGATGCGGCCATCACCTCTGATTTAGTTACGAATGTGCGCAACTCCTTCGAGCCAGCCTCGCGCACGTAAAGTTTTACCCACGCCGACGTGTCCAGATAGAGTATCAACGCCGATCCCCGGCAACCCACTCGCCCACATTCGTGCCGACGGGCAGCGCCTCGCCTCGCGGCAGACCGATCACCCGCCCTCTATGGCCGTTCCATGAAATGCCGGGCTGCGCCGCCAAATCATCCAGCGTTGTCTGCCGCTTGATCGGTACGATTTGCGCAGCCGGGCGGTTGTGGATGTTTATGGTCACGGTTTCCCCGGCTGCGGCATGGCGGATGTATTCGCTTAAATGTGCCTTCAACTCGCGGATGCTTGCTTCCATGTTGTGCCTACTTTCTTAAAGTGTGGTCACATTCTACACGTCCACTATTAATCTCGCAGAACGCCAGTTAACGCGCTGTTACAGTCATTTTTGCCCGGAACTCCGCGCCAGTGCTAGAGATTGGTCGGCAAAATGTGTGCCGAGCGAGCGTCCGTTACCCCGTCTCAAACCCCAGCGTCCGCTTCACCACCTGAAATTTATCCAGCAGATGCTGCTCTGATTCGCCACCCATATTCAGCGTGGCGTAACGGTGGCTGCCGAGCCATTTCATTTCGCGCTTTAAGCCACCACCGGTTTTGATGAACATCGCCAGAAACGCATCGGGGTCGAATTCATTCAGCCAGCGAAGCTTTTCATGACCGGGCGGATTCGCCAGTGGCGTGCCGTCAAATTTACGGAAAACAAAACTGGTGGCAACTTTGTATTTGCCGCGCGCGGGTGTGAGGTCAGGTGCGACACCGGTGGCAATTTTTAGCGCGACATCGTGGAGATTGATGCCGTCGACTTTCTCGTACAAATCGGAAAACTGCGCGGCCATGCGCGGGTTGACTTCGATCAGGCGGCATTCGCCAGACTCACGACAAACGCGCATTTCGACGTTGAACAAGCCATGGTCAAGGCCCAGCACTTCAACAATGCGCTTGGCTGTGTCGCGTGCGCGCAGCGCATGCGCGGCCGGTAAACGGCTGGGATATTCGAAGCGCATGAATTGGTCGGTGTCCGGATACATGACCGCGTCGATGATGCCGAGTATATGAATCTCGCCGTCAATGATGACGCCATCGACATTGATCTGCTGGCCATCGATCAGCTCCTCCGCAATCATCCAGTGCGCGTCGACCTCAAAATCGGTGAGCTTCTTGACCACGTCGTTAAACGGTCGCACCAGCCGCTTGATGATGTACTGCTCCCACGGGTGGAAGGTCATGTGCTGCTTTAGCTCGGCAAAACTATCCACGCGTCTTGCCAGCACTGAATATGCGGCCTTTACGGGCTTCACGAAGTACGGAAATTTGAGCGGGATTTCGGCAGCGGATTGAAACGTGTAAGGGAACACACAAAACGCGACATTCGCCTCCGGCAGCTCTCGCGCCAGAATGCGCCTCGCCACATATTTGTGTTGGGCTGCGATCAGCGCTTTCGGATCGGGCCCCGGCAGGCCCATTTTTTTTGCCAGCAATGCGCCCGCAAGTGCGCCGAATTGTTCATTGCTGGAAATGATGCCGGCGATATTTTTGTGCCGGTATTTTTTGGCAAGCTTGTCGACGAATTTGAAAATATCAAACGTGAGCAGTCGTGCGTTGCTCGGAAAGCTGAACAGATCGAAGCCTTCGTAGAAAAACCGGTAGCGCGGGCGGGTGTCGTCAACGGCCGCTTTCGCGAGCTGCGATTGATCCCAATCGGCATCAAATAGTACAAGTATATTTTTCAACCGGATGTCTTTTTTTGTTGTGCCATGAAGTGCTGTACGTATTTGCGCCACAAATGGATTCTACCAACGAAACCTCATGCTGCACCGCCGCATGGCAGGATCGTTGGCAGCCTGTCGTATCGCGCAGCGTTAGGCACTGCATGCCATCGCATCTATCAGCGAAGCCACATCACCACTGACCCAAGAAGGCGGGAGCGTGCGGATTCGCAGCGCTACGTCGGACGAAATAAAATGTCCCGGGACACATTTCCCGCAGTCATTTCAAACGCGGCGAGAAATCTGCTTCCACCTTGCGTGATGAACAGCGGATTTATGTCTATCAGCCTTGTGAGTGCTGGCGTTTTATCTTTTTACGCTACTGTAGGGCTTGCCCCGAACGGCTCTGCTTGCTGTTGAAGAATGCACCCCGAATCTGTCTGCTCTATTGCAAGACTTGCCCCAATGTCTTACCAATGTCTTATTCATAATTCATCGACTTGTCTTTCCACCCAACCAGACCAGTTCATTCTTCCGCGTTAACGTATTGAAGGCCGCTCCGCTGTGCTTTGGTCACAACACCGTCTTGTCGGATACGCTC
>JAYVXF010000055.1:0-23420 GCA_043793345.1 Betaproteobacteria bacterium
ATGCACGTCCAGCCCAACAAACTTGATAAACTGTTCCATGACCTGTCCCCTCAATTTCGGCTCTGCGCCTGTGGTTGCAAGACCTCAAGCTTAATCCGCGTCGCTTGAGGTGTGGCAGGTCAATACATGATGTCTAGCACTGCTGCGGTTCACAGCCATAAAATGCGCCAAACGCCGCACCAGTACTAGAGTTTGTCATTCACATGATTTCACGCGCGCTGCTGGCGGTTACAATGCAGCATGTCTGCCAACACCACACCATATGACCGCCTCACCCCCGACGTCATTCTCGACGCGATCGAAAGTATCGGCTTTCTCGCCGATGGCCGGATGTTCGCACTGAACAGCTACGAGAACCGCGTTTATCAAATCGGCATCGAAGAAGGCAAGCCGCTGATCGCCAAATTTTATCGGCCCGGTCGCTGGAGTGATGCGCAAATAATCGAAGAACACGCGTTCACGCAGGAGCTGGCGGATCGTGAAATCCCGGTGGTGCCGCCACTGGTCATTGATGGCAAATCATTGTTTGAATTCGCCGGCTACCGATTCAGCCTGAGTCCACGGCGCGGTGGTCGCGCGCCCGAGCTCGACAATCCGGATGTGCTCGAATGGATGGGTCGCTTTCTCGGACGCATTCACGCCGTCGGTGCAATCTGCGCATTTGCACATCGGCCGGTGATCGATATCGCGGGCTTCGGCGAGCAGCCGCGCGATTGGTTGTTGCAGCACGATTTCATTCCCAAGGATTTGCGTGCAGCGTGGTTGAGCGTCGTCAATCAGGCGCTGGCCGGCGTGCGTGGCTGCTATGCGCACGCAGGTGCCACGCAAAACATTCGGCTGCACGGCGACTGTCATGCGGGCAATGTGCTCTACACCGACGAGGGCCCGCACTTTGTCGATTTCGACGATTGCCGCAGCGGGCCGGCCATGCAGGATTTGTGGATGCTGCTGTCGGGCTCGCGCGAAGAAATGACCGCGCAATTGCGTGACGTGCTCGAAGGCTATGAAGAATTTGCCCACTTTGATCGCCGCGAATTATATTTGCTGGAAGCCCTGCGCACGTTACGCCTGATCCATTACTCTGCGTGGCTCGCGCAACGCTGGGATGACCCGGCGTTTCCGCTGGCCTTCCCGTGGTTCAACACGCAGCGCTATTGGCAGGACCGGATTCTGGAATTGCGCGAGCAGGTGGCGGCGATGGAGGAAGGGCCGCTCCATGTATAAGCCTGATGACGTTGTTTGTCGTCAGGCTCAGTTCTCACCCTCTCCTTTGGGAGAGGGCTGGGGTGAGGGGATCCGGCTTAGGCCGGATCGTGCATTTGTGACACCGCCACGCTTCTCCCTCGTCATCCCCGCCTACAACGAAGCCAACTGGCTGCACGCATTGCTCGACTCGGTCGATGCGGCGCGAGCCCAATACCACGGCGGTGCTGCTGCCATCGAAGTTGTCCTTGCCAACAACGCATCCACCGACGGCACCGCAGCGATTGCCGGGGCGCGCGGATGCCGTGTTGCCTGCATCGAGAAGCGCGCCATCGCTGCCGCGCGCAACGGCGGTGCCGCGATTGCATTGGGCGACATCCTCTGCTTCATCGATGCCGATTCACGCATTCACGCCGACACGTTCAACGCCATTGATAGAACATTCGCGCGAGGCAACGTGATCGTCGGCGCAACCGGCGTGAGACCGGATCGTTTTTCCCTCGGCATTTTCGCCACCTGGTTGATCGCGCTGCCGATTGTGCTGCTGACCGGCGTGGACGCGGGCGTGGTGTTCTGCCGACGCGCCGACTTTGTTACCGTCGGCGGCTACGACGAAAGTCTTTTATATGCCGAAGACATTCAGTTGCTGCTCGATTTGAAACGGCTGGGTCGCACCCGGGCGCAAATTTTTCGACGTGCGCGCGGTGTGGTTGCGCACACCTCGGCGCGCAAATTCGACAAGTACGGTGACTGGCACTACTTCACTAAAATGCCGCGTGTCGCTTTCTGGATGATGTTCAATAAAGACCGCAGCAAAAAATTCACGCAGGCGTATTGGTATGAGGATCGGTAGAACATTGTCATTTCGAGCGCAGCGAGAAATCTGCTTTTCTTCGGTGCAAAGAAGAAGCAGATTTCTCGCTGCGCTCGAAATGACAGCGTGTGTTTTTGTCAACGCGCAAGATGACAGCATGTTTTTTGTCAGCGCACTAAACAAACAGCACCCGCTCGGCAATATAAACCACCGCGATCACGGCCGCGAACAACAACGTCACCTTGATGATGTTCACCGTCAATCTCAGAAAGCGCGGGTTTTTGGTAAACAAGTATCCCAAAAATGTTGCCGAAATCGCAATCACCGCGACCATCAGCAACAGTCTTAAGCCGATCAGCACTTGGCGGAAACTTAAATCGGCGCGAGCGCCATGTTGCCAAATGCGGCGGGCAACTGGTCGCGCTTGTCGAAGGTCACAAACTCAAATGCGCTCTCATCTGCCAGCAGCATCCGTACCAATTGGTTGTTCATTGCGTGCCCGGATTTGATGCCGTGAAACGCGCCAATCAGTGGATGCCCAAGCATGTATAAATCCCCCACCGCATCGAGCGCCTTGTGCTTCACAAACTCATCGTCAAAGCGCAGCCCTTCACTATTGAGCACACGAAAATCATCAATCACAATGGCGTTATCGAGCGAGCCACCGCGACCCAGCCCCATCTCGCGCAGCATTTCCACGTCATGGGTGAAGCCGAAAGTGCGTGCGCGCGCGACTTCCTTGGCGAATGACACATCGGCAAAATCGATCTCGACATCGGACGCAGCTTTACTGAACACCGGATGATCAAATTCGATGGTGAATTTCAGTTTGAAGCCGTTGAACGGCGCGAGCGAAACGTAGCGATCTTTTTCCTTTAACTCGATCAGCTTTTTCACACGGATATAGCGTTTCGCACGACCCTGCTCTTCGATGCCAGCCGATTGCAACAGAAAGACGAATGGCCCGGCACTGCCGTCCATGATCGGCACTTCTTCAGCCGATAAATCGACATACGCGTTGTCAATCCCCAGTCCCGCAAACGCCGACATCAGATGCTCGACGGTCGCGACCTTGGCACCCAATTCAAGATTCTCGATGCGCGTCGACATGCGCGTGTCGTTCACATTCAGCGCATGCGCACGCACCATCGGGCTGCCAGGCAAATCGGTTCGGCAAAAAACGATGCCGGTATCGGGTGCCGCAGGCCGAATGAGCATCTCGACGCGCTGGCCCAGATGCACACCGACGCCGCTGGCGCGAACTTTATTTTTCAGTGTGCGCTGCTTGATCATGTCTAAAAATGATTGGGGAATGGATTAAAGAGTGAGGGCAAGTTTAACATTTTCAAGCGCGGGGCCGGGCGCGCGTTGGCGCATGCGGGCGTGCGGTGGACCGATGCGCAGCGCAATCCAGCCGTGCGCACCCCACGCAATCATAGAGAGCTTCTCGAAACCCCATTCCCGGTCGCCCTGAGCTTGTCGACGGGTTGATCGAGGCACGTTTAATCAATCGCTTAACCCATATGTGCCTCGACAGGCTCAGCACGAACGGAGATTTTTAGAGATTCCGCGTGGCCAACATCCAATATTGGCGCGGGTCTCCAGCCATTTTTGCCCTGCGACGAGCGCCAATGCTGGGGTTTGTCGATCAAAATACGCTGTCATTTTGATCGACTGCAAAAAACAGTGTGGGGACTTGTCAACATCCAAACCCTGTCATTTCGACCGCAGGGAGAAATCTGCTTTTGCTTGTACCAAACCAGAAGCAGATTTCTCCCTGCGGTCGAAATGACAGCGCGCGTGGGCGAGCGCTGCCTCTTTTTCGGATAATCAGCGCAGGCACTCGCTACCGTTTTTTACTTTTTCCCGCAGCGGATTTCGGTTTCGATTTTTCTTCAGGACTCCCCGCCGATTGCTGGTCACCTATCACGCTTTTTAACGGGCAAACGTTGAATATCGGGCATTTCTTGCAGCCAACCGCGATGGCAACGGGGCAGATGACCATGAGAGTTTTCCTTTGATGTACTGACGATGTGTGTCGATCATACAGACAATGCGTGACCGTCCCGCGCATTCGCGTGACGACGGCTAAAACGCGCGGAATTTATGATCGTGAAGATCGAGCTCCGCCTTCAGCGTGCGGTAGTCGGGACACATGCGCCCGACCTCCAGCCAGAAAGCCTGCGAGTGATTCATGTGCCGCAAATGTGCAAGCTCGTGGCAAACAACATAATCAATCAACGCCGGTCGCGCCTTGATCAACCGCCACGAAAAACGCACTTCGCGGCGCGAGTTGCAACTTCCCCAGCGGCTATTTGCGCTGGACAGAAAAACACGCGGCGGCGCCAGCGAATGCAATTTTGCAAAAAAGAAAGCGCGTTGTGCGAAATGCGGGAGTGCTTGTTTTTTATACCAATCGACAACCGCTTTTTCAATCACTGCGGCTTCAAGGATCTGACCACGCACAAACAGGTGCCGCATCAATTGTTCGACCGCAGGTTTGCGTCTCACCATTTTGGTCTCGACATCAATCATCAGCGTGAGGGTTTCACCCATGAATGACAATGCGGTGCCGGTCTGCCACGTTTGCGGCACGATCCGGCGGTGCGACCACTCATCAAGTTTTTTCAGCACCCAGATCGCGTTGTTGCCGATCATTTCTTCGACGGCAGAAATCGGCGTGGACAGCGATACAGCAACCGTCATGCCATTGCCATCGACTTTCAAACCAACGCCGCGCCGTCCGCGCCTTCGGATCAATTTGTAATCGACGCGATGTCCCTGCAGCGCGATGCTGCGTTCGGTTTCTTCAGCGGCGATGGGGGGAGTTTTTTTTAGTTTGAAAAACATGTTTCAGATACCGTCAGTGGCACTCGGGTGTAGTGCTTCGCAATTAGCGACACGCCGGTTCGAGCTTCAACATTTCACCCTCAATCCAATTCTCAACATCCGCAATCACGGCCGCAGGTTCCCGTCCGGCAGTCATGATCGGCGGGCCGATGCTCACCGTTACCTTGCCCGGATATTTCATGAACGCATTGCGCCGCCAGCATTCGCCCGCGTTGTGTGCGATCGGCAATATCGGCGTGCCGGTTTTCGCCGCGAGCCACGCGCCGCCGATGCCGTAGCGTCCACGTTGCCCCGGCGCGATACGGGTACCCTCGGGGAACAGTGAAATCCACAGGCCGCGACTGATGCGCTCGCGGCCCTGTTCTTCGATTTGTTGCACGGCGCGTTTGCCGCTTTTGCGATCAATCGCAATCGACTGCAAGGCATAAAGCACCCAGCCGATCACCGGTACCCACAACATTTCACGTTTGATAATCCACACCGCCCTGGGCAACAGCGTGAGAATGAAAACCGTCTCCCAAGCCGATTGATGCTTGGCCATCGACACGCACGGATAGGCCGGCAGGTTCTCGCGACCCTTCACCCAATAATCGATGCCGCAGATAACTTTCGCACACCAGATGACGCTTCTGCCCCAGCTTTTGGCGAGGTCGTAGCCACTGTTGTAGTGAATGAAAATCAACGGCACCACAAAAATACCGTAGGCCATCGTCACCAGAATGGCCGCTAAAAAAAATAACAGCGAGCGAATTAAAACCATGGGTCGGCTCGTGTTTTCAATGTCACCAGGCCAGCGCGCGCGTCGGGTCTGCGACCAGAAACTTCACCGCCCCGGCCAGATCGGCAAATGTTTTGGTATCACGCGGCAATGCCGATTTTTCCCTGGTCTTTTTTCCCTTGCCCGTGAGCACCAGAATCGGCACACAGCCGACCATGGCAGCGGCCTCAAGATCACGCAGCGAATCACCAATGGCCGGTACACCATTGAGACCCGTCTGAAAGCGTGTGGCGATATCTTCGAACATACCAGTGTCAGGCTTGCGGCAGTGGCAATGCTGCTCGGCGGTACAAGGGCAAAAGAAAATGGCGTCGATCCGACCGCCCCGGCGAAATACCAGCTCCATCATTTTGTCGTTGATCGCATTGAAGGTCGCCATGTCAAACAAGCCGCGGCCGATACCCGATTGATTGGTGGCGACCACGACGCGGTAGCCGTTCTGGTTCAGCC
Source organism: Betaproteobacteria bacterium (assembly GCA_043793345.1). Taxonomy (GTDB): domain Bacteria; phylum Pseudomonadota; class Gammaproteobacteria; order Burkholderiales; family Usitatibacteraceae; genus UKL13-2. The sequence goes on from JAYVXF010000055.1 coordinate 6,096, forward strand.
GCGCAATCGCCTCGACCGCGCCATCAATCGGCTTCCACTCGCTCGGGGACTTAATAAATTGATCGCTGTCGTGGTTGATCACGCCATCGCGGTCGAGAATGATTAGTTTTGTTTGCGGATTCATGTATTGGATTCTACTTGAGGGAAATCAGGCGTGCGTTAGGCGGCGAGTTTTGAGAGGTCGGCGACTTTGTTCATCAGTGCGTGAAGATCAGACAGCAGCGCGAGTCGGTTAGCGCGCAGCTTGGGGTCCTCAGCATTGACCATGACGCCGTCGAAGAATGCATCGACCGGCGCTCTGAGTGTTGCAAGTGAAGTGAGTGCGCCCGCATAGTCAGCCGTCGCCGCAAAACGATCAAACACCGGACGCGCCTCCACGACCGCAGCATGCAGCGCGCGCTCGGCGGGTTCAATCAACTGGGATGCGTCGATTACACCTGACGCGCCGTTTGATTTTTTCAAAATATTGCCGATGCGTTTGTTGGCTGCAGCGAGGCCCGGCGCTTCCGGTAATTTTTGAAAAGCGCGCACAGCCGTCAGCCGCACGGGCAGTTCGCCCCACGGTGGGCGAACGGACACCACGGCGTCGACTTCTAACGCCGTGTAGCCATGATCGCGCAAATAGCCGATCAAGCGATCAAAAATGTACTCGACAAGCTTGTCCACAGATTCCGGTTTCGCAGTAGCGAAAGGCATCAACGCGTGTGCGACCAAGTCTTTGACGGTCAGCGGCAAATCGCGCTCGATCAACATCCGCAGCACACCGAGCGCGTGACGGCGCAGTGCGAAAGGATCCTTGTCGCCCGTCGGAATTTGATCGATTGAAAAAAGTCCCGCCAAGGTATCGAGTTTGTCTGCGAGAGCCACGGCCAATGCCACGTCCGATCCCGGCAACGCATCCCCGGCAAAGCGCGGCTTATAGTGTTGCTCTAAAGCGTCGGCGACAATTTTTCCTTCACCGTCATGCAGCGCATAGTAGCGCCCCATGATGCCTTGTAGTTCCGGAAACTCGCCGACCATATCCGTCACCAGATCCGCTTTGGCCAGCAGCGCCGCACGATCCGCCTGCTGTGCATCCGCGCCGATCAGCGCTGCGATGTATGCCGCCAGTGCGCGAACCCGTTCGACGCGCTCGCCCAGTGACCCCAGCTTGTTGTGGTACACCACGCCAGCCAATTTCGGAACCCGATCTGCCAACTTCATCTTTTTGTCGGTCTCAAAAAAGAACCGCGCATCCGCCAATCGCGGGCGTACTACCCGCTCATTCCCCTCAATCACGTTTCGCGGATCATCCAGTCGCATGTTGCTAACAATCAGAAACCGGCTCGATAGCCCGCCCTCAGAAAAGAACAGCGGAAAATATTTCTGGTTCAGCTTCATCGTCAGCACCAGACACTCTGGCGGCACTTCAAGAAACTCAGCGTCGAACTTGCCAACGTAAACGGTCGGGCGTTCCACCAGCCCGGTCACTTCGTCGAGCAGTGCGGCGTAATCTTCTGACTCACCCAGCGTGTCACCGGCTTGCTCGGCATGCGCGAATAGCAGCCGCATGATTTCGGCGCGGCGTTTATCAAAGCTGGCGATAACGCCGCCTTCATTTTCCAGACGCGCTTCGTATTCGTCGGCGTGTTTGAGTTCAATATCGGCAGTGCCCTGAAAACGATGGCCATGCGTGACACGGCCCGCCGTCAAACCGAGCGCATGCACGGGAATGATTTCCGCACCATGCAACGCCACCAGGCCGTGCGCGGGGCGTACAAACTGTACCGTGGTCACGCCGTCGGCAAGTTGGTAGCTCATCAATTTCGGCACGGGTAAACCGCTGATCGCCAAGCTGAGCGCGGCTTGCAGGCCGACATGCAAAGATTGTCCTTTGGCAATTCCGCGATAAATCAGCTGCTCCGCTTTACCGTCACTCTCGCGCAATAGCTGCGAAGGTTCGACATGTGAAAGCGATTTGGCGGCCAGTTTTTTTTGCAGCGCCGGTGTCGCCTTGCCATCTTTATCGAGGCCAACTGCGACGGGCATCAGCTTTTCACTAAACGATTCGTCCGGCGCTGTTCCGCGCACATTGGTGATGGTGACTGCCAGACGGCGCGGCGTGGCGAACATGCGCGTCTGATGATTCGATTCCAGCAAACTGCGGCTATTTAAACCAGTCGCAATACTTTCTGCAAACGCGTCACCCAATCGCTTCAATGCCTTCGGTGGCAACTCTTCGGTAAACAACTCCACCAATAACGTAGCGGTACTCACGCCGCCACCTTCGTCGCTGCATGCAACATTGGAAACCCCAGCCGCTCACGCGATTCCAAATAACTCTGCGCCACACTCCGCGCCAAATTGCGAATACGGCCAATGTAAGCAGCCCGTTCGGTCACCGATATCGCGCCAGCAGCATCGAGCAGATTAAACGTATGCGCCGCCTTCAACACCTGCTCGTAAGCGGGTAACGCAAGCTGCTTTTCCATCAGCGATTTTGCGTTGCCTTCGAAATCGTTGAAGTGGCGCAACAGCGCTTCCACATTCGCGTGCTCAAAGTTATAAGTCGATTGCTCAACCTCGTTTTGGTGATACACATCGCCATAAGTCAGGCGACGATTAACGCCATTTTCTTTCCACGTCGTCCACACCAGATCGTAAACGTTTTCCTTGTTCTGCAAATACATCGCGAGGCGCTCAATCCCGTAGGTAATCTCGCCGGTAATCGGTTTGCATTCAATGCCGCCGACTTGTTGAAAATAAGTGAACTGCGTGACTTCCATGCCGTTCAGCCACACTTCCCATCCCAGGCCCCATGCGCCCAGCGTGGGATTTTCCCAATCGTCTTCGACGAAGCGCACATCGTTTTTTTTCAAATCTAACCCGAGCGCTTCGAGCGAACCCAGATAGAGATCGAGAATATTGAGCGGCGAAGGTTTCAGCACGACCTGAAATTGGTAGTAGTGCTGTAGACGATTTGGATTTTCGCCGTAGCGGCCATCTTTCGGGCGACGCGACGGCTGCACGTACGCGGCGCGCCACGGCTCAGGCCCGAGTGAGCGCAGGAATGTGGCGGTGTGCGAGGTGCCGGCACCGACTTCCATGTCGAGCGGCTGCAGCAGCGCGCAACCTTGTTGGTTCCAGTAATCCTGGAGCTTGAGAATGACTTCTTGGAAGGTAATCATGAACCGTCGGATTTTCTTGCGCTAAACTTGCGATTTTACGTGGTTGCACTCTGTCGCGCAAAAATCATGCGCATGAAAAAGTGAATGCGATGTCTACAATGCCCACCTCCCCGCCGATGACCCCAGCCGTTACTGATGCGCAATATGCATGGCAAACTTGCCTGCGCGTTGAATCCGCGCCGGCCACGCCGTATCAACAACATTTCAATCCGAAATTGCTCGACGTGTTAACCCATGCGCCGCGCGTGTTCCTCGATGTCGGTTGCTCGTCCGGCAATCTCGGCGCACATGTGAAAAAACTTCACCCGAGCTGTCGCACCATCGGCATCGAACCCAATCGCGCCACCGCAGATATTGCCGCGCACAATCTTGACCAGGTGCTGTGCGGGAAATTTGAAGACCTGAATCTCGACAACGAAGGCATCACGCACGGCTGCATCGACACCGTCATCCTGGCCGATGTGCTCGAACACATGTACGACCCGTGGGCGGCGATGGTGAAGTTGAAACCTTATCTCTCGACGGACGCGCAGATTATTTTAAGCATTCCCAACACGCGGCACTTGTGGCTGATGCAAAACCTGCTCGACAAGGGCATGTGGACGTACGCTGAAAAAGGTTTATTGGATATAACGCACATTCGTTTTTTTACCTTCAGGGAAATTGTCGATTTCCTCATGCAGACGGGCTACCGTATGGAATTTGTAAATCGATTTTTGGACGAAGGCCTGGTCGCGTTTCACGAGCAAAATAAATCCAATGCGGAAACCAACATTCGTTTCGGCCGCATGGTGTTGGAGAAAGTGCCGCCGCAAGAACTGGCGGAGCTTTGCACGTGGCAGTTTTTTATTCGCGCCAGGGTGGCGTAGGCTGCGCAATCAATAGACTCTAGCACTGGCGCGCTTCGTAAGCCATTTGTGCCCGGAACGCCGCGCCAAATGGCGATCTACCTTCCCGGTTGCGCAGCCAACGACCAGCGCCAGCAGTAGCAAACCCAGCACCAGCCAGTCCTTCCAAATCACATAAGGTGTCGAACCGCGACGCGGCTGCACTTCAGCGTCAAGCGTGCCGCGCACAAACTGCGGCAGTGCTTTCACGATTTCACCTTTGTCGTTGATCGCGGCAGTGACACCAGTATTGGTTGATCGCAGCATCCAGCGGCCGGTTTCGAGCGCGCGCATTTGCGAAAATTGCGTCTGCTGGTCGGCTGCGAATGAATGGCCGAACCACGCCATGTTCGACATATTGACCAGCAGCTCGGCCTCTGGCAATTGACGCGCGATCTCGAATCCGAACGCGTCTTCATAGCAGATGTTGACCGCGACAGCATGACCGGCAATGCGCAATGGCTTCTGGTCATTGCTGCCTGCGGTCATGCTGCCGAGCGGAATCTGCAGCCAGTTGTACACCCACGACAACAACGGCGGAATGAATTCACCGAACACGACGAGGTGTTGCTTGTCGTAGCGCTGCATCGGCGAAATCCCTAACGTGACCGCGCTATTGGCAACGGTGTAGGGTTCAAGTGGCGATGGCCCGCGTTCAACGACGGAGACGCCGATGATCGCGTCGCCACCGTTTTCATCAGCGCGACGTTTTAGTGCGGCCAGATATTCAACCGGCACCTCGTGCAGCGCCATTGGTAGCGCGGTCTCCGGCAAGACGATAAGACGCGCGGTGGATTTCTCGACCAGCTCGCGATAATTTTCAAGCGCCGCGCCACGCTGATCCTCGCGCCACTTCATATTCTGCTCAACATTACCCTGCAGTAACGCGACGGATAGCGGCGCGCCGCTTGGCGAGGTCCATGCAGTGTGATGCAGCGCGCCACCAATCGCCCAGAAAGCAAGAATCGTGGAGGCCACTGCGAGTCGACCGCGTCGCGACCAGACCACGCCGGTTGCGCCACGCGTGAGCAGCACAGACAGGCCTGCCGTCATCGCGAGCAACAATGAAATGCCGAACACACCGAGTACCGGCGCGTATCCCATCAGCGGCGCGAATGCCAATCCGCCCGGTGTTTGCGAGTAACCAAAAACCAGCCACGGAAAACCGGAAAAAAACCAGCCGCGCACGTATTCCCAAATGACAAAACAAGCCGGCATGACGAGCAGCAACGAGGCCGTCGCAGAGACGCCGCAGCGCAAAACAAGCTGGCGATGCATGACTCCGGCTAACGCCGGAAAAATCGACAAATAGCCGCAAAATAAAAACGTGAACAAAGCCGCGAGCACGGCGGGCATGCTGCCATAGTCGTGCAGGCTCACATAAATCCATGGCACACCGAAAATGAACAGCCCCAGCCCCCAGACGAATCCGATCACAAACGCGCGCCACGTGGTCGCCGCGCGATGCCACAGGGCGAACAGGAAGTACATCGAAAGTAACGCGAACGGCCACAGATAAAACGGCGCGAACGCGAGGACGCCTACGCCACCGGCGGCGAAAGCGAGCAACAATTGGATTGCCAATTTTGCGGGTGGGAAAATGTAGCGCGTCATTTCGATACGTTTTAGTGTCCAATATTGTCGACGGTGAAACATCCCAGCCCGTCGTTCCCGCGTAGGCGGGAATCCAAGTTCATTCAGCCAAGCTTGGATTCCCGCCTACGCGGGAATGACGGGGTATTTGGCGTCGTTTTGCGCTGGATTTGCATTGCGTTCGACAACAAAGCGTTTGCCTGACCAAGCGCGTCGAGCAAGCATTGAAGTTATTTTACGACGCCACTTTCTTGCCGCGTTCATCCACGACTGGCGCCGGCTCAACTGGTACCAGCCGCTCAACCAGTAACGAATGCACTTTGCGGCTGTCCGCGCGCAGCACGACAAATTTGAAGCCGTCGAACGTCACCGATTCACTGCGCTTGGGCACGCGGCCGAAACGATTCACCACCAGGCCGCCCACCGTATCGAAATCTTCATCGGAAAAATGCGTCTGAAACGCTTCGTTGAAATCTTCAATCTCGGTGACCGCCTTGACGCGAAAGCGCCCGGATTTATCGGGCAGGATGTTGTCCTCCGTCTCGTCGAAATCGAATTCATCCTCAATGTCGCCGACGATTTGCTCCAGCACATCTTCAATCGTCACCAGTCCCGCAACACCGCCGTATTCATCGACAATGATGGCGATGTGATTGCGATTGGCTTTGAAATCGCGCAGTAAAACATTGAGCCGCTTCGACTCCGGCGCAAACACCGCCGGGCGCAACATGTCGCGGACATCAAACTCGGCCGCGTTGGCGTAGTAGCGCAGCAAATCCTTGGCAAGCAGGATGCCGATAACATTATCCTTGCCGTTTTCATACACCGGAAAACGCGAGTGCGCGGTCTCAATCACGAAGGGAATGAATGTATCGGGACTGTCCTCGACATCAATCATGTCCATTTGCGAACGCGGAATCATCACGTCGCGGGTCTGCATTTCCGAAACCTGCATGACCCCTTCGATCATCGAGAGTGCGTCGGCATCGAGCAGATTTTTTTCGAACGCACCGTGCAGTAATTCGACCAGCTGACCACGGTCTTCCGGCTCCCGCAGGAGCACGGAAGAGAGGCGCTCAAGCAGCGAGCGCTTGGGGGTTTCGTCCATTGATTATTTCTGTTGTTGCGATCAAATCACTTTAACACAAGGCGGCAAAACACCGACGGGGCTGCGCCTCAAAGCGCGCATCAAAGCGCGTATTAAAGCTCATCATTCAGGTACGGATTTTGGACGCCCAGTGCTGCAAGGATTGCGATTTCTTTTTTTTCCATCGACAGCGCGGCGCGTGAGTTTTCGTGATCCATGCCCGCCAGATGCAGTGCGCCATGCACCGTGAGGTGGGCATAGTGTGCTGCCAGGGTCTTTCCCTGTGCGCGCGCCTCAATCGCCACAATGGGCGCGCACAACACGATGTCGCCTGCCAGCTGCGCCGATTTTTGTTCGTGGTACACGAATGTCAGCACATTGGTCGCGTAATCCTTGCCGCGAAACGCGCTATTGAGATTGCGACCTTCGACCGCGTTCACCACCCGCAGCGTAATTGTTGCCGGCGCAGGCAACGCGGCAAGCAGCCATTTTTTGAACGTGCGCGCGTTCGGAATGCCTGCCCGCTTACTGACGATTTGCACGTCAATCGTGTGCGTAATGGTAGCCACAGCAGCCATGGCGATCAGCGGATTTTACGGTTCGCTTCATAGGCAGTCACGATCGACTGCACCAGCGGATGCCGCACCACATCATTGGCCTGAAAAATCGTAAATGCGATGCCGCGTATGCCATGCAACACATTGCGCGCGTCGATCAGCCCGCTGGTGATGCCGTGTTTCAAATCCACCTGCGTCACGTCACCGGTAATGACGGCTTTGCTGCCGAATCCGATGCGGGTTAAAAACATTTTCATTTGTTCGGGCGTGGTGTTTTGTGCTTCATCGAGAATAATGAACGCGTGATTCAAGGTGCGACCGCGCATGAACGCCAACGGTGCCACTTCGATTTGCTGGCGCTCGAACATGCGGCTGACTTTATCGAATCCGAGCAGCTCATACAGCGCGTCGTACAGCGGGCGCAAATACGGATCAACCTTTTGCGACAAATCGCCCGGCAGAAAACCGAGTCGCTCACCGGCTTCGACCGCAGGTCGCGTCAATATGATGCGTTTGACGAGATCCCTTTCAAACGCATCGACCGCACAGGCGACGGCGAGATAGGTTTTGCCGGTGCCGGCCGGCCCCACGCCAAAGGTAATATCGTGCGACTGCATCTGCCGGATGTATTGCGATTGGTGATCGGTGCGCGCACGCAGATCGGCGCGGCGGGTTTGTAGCGCGATTTCCTCGGTGGGCAACGGCTCGACAGGCTTGGCAGTTTTGGATTCGCGCGCATGGCGCATTTCGACGATGCCCAGTTGAATTTCTTCCACCGAAAAATCGTTGTGGGCACGGGCGTAAAAGCGATTCAGAAGTTTCGCCGCAAGCTCAATCCTGGCGCGCTCGCCGGTCACGGAAAATTTCTCGCCACGTCGCGCGATGGCGACGTCGAGTGCCGTCTCAATTTGACGAATATTGGCATCCATCGAGCCGCACAGCGAAGCCAATCGGTGGTTATCAACAGGCGTAAAAGCAAATTCGAGCGAAGGCGTCTTCATCCGCGATCCCCTTTGCCCTCACCCTCGTTCCCTCTCCCGTGGGGAGAGGGAGGCAAGGTAACGATGTCGCCGCGCAGCGTGTAATGACTCACGCTCGTGATCACCACGTCGATAAATTCGCCCACCAGCCGCATCGCATTGTTGCCGCTCACGGCAAAATTCACCACGCGGTTATTGTCGGTGCGTCCCATCAATTCAAAAGCGTCTTTGCGGGACGCGCCTTCCACCAGCACGCGCTGGGTGCTGCCGATCATCGCGTCGGATGCCGCGTGCAACTGGGCATCGAGCGCTTTTTGCATGCGGTGCAGGCGTTTTAATTTTACATCGTACGGCGTGTCATCGACGAGGCTGGCCGCTGGTGTGCCTGGACGGCGCGAATAGATGAACGAAAAACTGCCGTCAAATTGTACGTCATCAATCAGCTTCATGGTGCGCTCAAAATCGTCTTCGGTTTCGCCCGGAAAGCCGATGATGAAATCGCTGGTGATCGAAATATCGGGCCGCACCGCACGCAGGCGACGGATGATCGATTTATATTCCATCGCGGTGTAATTGCGCTTCATCGCGGCGAGCACCTTGTCCGAGCCCGATTGCACCGGTAAATGCAATTGCGAAACCAGCTTTGGCAACTTCTGATAACAATCGATCAGGCGCTGCGTGAATTCGAGCGGATGCGAGGTGGTGTAGCGGATGCGCTCGATTCCTTTTACACCATGCACGGCCGACAGCAGCAGCGCGAAGTCGGCTGACGCGCCATCGGGCATCTCACCGATATACGCGTTTACATTCTGGCCAAGCAGCGTGACTTCCTTTACCCCTTTCGCAACGAGCTCGTGAATATCGGCCATCACGCTCGCAAATGAGCGCGAAATTTCTTCGCCGCGCGTATACGGCACCACACAAAAGCTGCAATATTTTGAGCAGCCCTCCATGATCGACACAAACGCGGTGATACCGTCGACACGCGCGGGTGGCATATTGTCAAATTTTTCCACTTCCGGAAAAGAAATATCGACCTGCGATTGACCGGTCTCGCGCTTTGCGCGGATCATTTGCGGCAGGCGATGAAGCGTCTGCGGACCAAACACCATATCGACATACGGTGCCCGCTCGATAATCGCGCCGCCTTCCTGCGAGGCGACACAGCCACCGACACCGATCAGCAACGCAGGTTTGACGAGCTTCAATTCACGGATGCGCCCCAAGTCGCTGAACAGCTTCTCCGACGCTTTTTCACGCACGGAGCAGGAGTTGTAAAGAATCACGTCGGCATTTTCAGGCGTGGCGGTTTTTTCATAGCCCTCGAAAGCATGCAACACGTCGGCCATTTTGTCCGAGTCGTATTCATTCATTTGGCAACCGAAGGTTTTGATGAAAACTTTTTTGCTCTGTGGCGAGTCGGACATTTCGGGCTCCTGGGCGCGGTGGGTAAACCGGGCAGTTGCGTGGGGTTGCGTGCGGCTATTAAATCAGAAGTCGCCGGAAAATCGAGCGAGAGGCTTCAAGTTGGCAGCGAGCAGCAGCATCGTACGCATGTACGATGAGCAGCGGAGCTGCCAAATTGATGCCTCGCAGCCGATTTAACGACGACTAAAGAGAACAGGCCGCAAAAGCGGCCTGTTCTCATGATCTGGTGGCCAATCCCTGATTCGAACAGGGAACCTGCGGATTATGATTTCTTTTCGCACACTACTGCGACCACTCGTTATTTTATCAAGTATTTGATTTATTTGCATAAGTTCGCTTTCCTTCGCATACGTTCGCACGCGTTCGCGCACAAAATTTTGTCTGCCGTGGACTAAATTGGACTAAAAGAGCGGCAAATGTCCTGCCAACTTTTCCATTACGGCAAGTCAAAAAACATCTCGACTATATGTAGGTGCGAGCATGTGCCCGAACCTTACCGAAAGCTAACAATGCAAAAGCTATTCTCAAAAACTGAGGTTGCTGAATTACTGAAAGTGTCGCCTCGATACATCGAATTACTCGTTGCCAAAGGTGTTTTTCCGAAACCCGCCTATGTGGGCGATCACCCGATTTGGCGTGAAAATGAGCTTGGCGCATTTATTGAAATGTCACTTGCGCCTGAACAAACGGTGTCAGCCAAGAAGTAATTATGCAGCTTGCGCCAGCATAGGCAAGGACTTAATCACGCAACCTGCTTTTTGCTCAGCAATTCGCAGGTCGTAGGTGACTTGCAAATACGCGCTGTTGCCGCCGACGCCAAATTGACCCACCTGCCGGAATTCAATTGACACAGCCCAAGACCCCGCGAACTGTCGCCCATGCTGAGGTTGCGCCAATTTGAGGTGGGTCAGTCAAAATCGGTAGCCTGGGTCAAAAGCGCATCGGCGCCCATACTGCGGACCTAAAGGCCGACGGGCTGGATAGTGTTGACGTGGCCAGCGCGCTCGGACACTGCGTAAACGAAACCCAAGGATTTTATGGAACCGCACGAAATGCTCGCGGTTCCGGCGGGTTGCAAAAAGTCACTGGAACGCGAGCAGTGCGCGAAAAGACAGCAGAAAAAATGCACCAGCTTTCCCTGAGCAAGTCCTACGAAAACTCATTTACCCGTTAGTCAGGGTTCGTAAGTGATGGACGTTGCATCAATCGCAGCGATGATCTTTCTTCACACCCGCGTCATAAACCTAGCTCGCTATGCGAGCCGAGTCGCACTAGCTGCAACACCGTGTCATCCGGCTTTCGGTAAATCAAAACCAGGTCGGGTTTGACATGACAATCTCTGTGGTCTTGCCATTCGCTGGTCAGCGCGTGGTCGCGCTGCTTCTCGGCTAGCGGCTCGTCGCGGACTAACTTTTTCACGATCTCTGGAAAATCGTTCGTTAGTGCGCCGCGGTGCTGGCCTTTGGTTTCGCGCTTGTAGTCACGCTTGAACTGGTTGGTGCGTTCAATCCTCCGCATTCAAATCCGCCATCAAGTCTTCAACGCTGGCAAACGTCGCCAAGTTGCCTCGGCGCGCTTCCTTCATGGCTTTAATTGTCTCGGCATTGGGAACCAGCGGCTCGAACGGCAGCGCCTTTTCGCGCGCAACACGGGTCAACATAATGCGGAAAGCATCCGACACGGTTAGCCCCATCGCTGCCAGCACCACCGTCGCTTCTTCCTTGATGCGCTCGTCGATTCGAGCACGTACCACTGCGTTTGCAGCCATAATCTCAATCCTTTAAGTGTTAGGGCTACATTGTAGCTCATTTTTCAATTTACCCATATCAAAATGGCTTCGGAGCCAAATCTCTCGCGCCGAAGCCAACGGTCTGAAACGTCGACTATTGAACGGCAGTATCTCGACGATTGGCACCGACATTGACGTTGCTAAAGAAAGCAGCCGCCCGATTGGGCGGCTTCTGAGCACTTATACAAATCGCGATTTAAGACTTTTTCTGGCTCAAGTGTCACTTGCATTCCAATTGATACAAACAAATCGATCTCCACATTTTCCAGCTATGTGTTTTGCATTAACGGGGGGGAGTTTGCATTAACCGCAGAAAACGACAGCGGCTATGCGTACGCTATGCCTAGTGGCCGGTCAAAATTTTCAATGCATCCTCAACCCGTCGCATGTGATTCGTACTGAGCGTTGCAATTGGCTGAGTGCCCATGAAGCGGTTGTTCGATATCGCGCGAGTCTGGTCAATTAACAAATCAGTTGAATAGCTTAGGTTTGACAATTTCCCAAGTGCTACCCGAAGCGGAAAACAGTCTTCATTTTCCACATCTGATGTTCCAGGGATAACGATGGTCGTGGCATGCCCAGCGTCGTTCAGTTTATTTGTTTGGATGACCAGCGCTGGGCGATTGCGTTTGCCCGGCTCTTCTTTGTGAGTCTGGGGGTCAAAATCAATTTCCCATATTTGTCCGCGTTTAACTTTAGGCAATACCATCTCCTACTGAATCTTCGAGCGACTCGCTGAATGCGTGGTGTTTTGCCGAAAGCTTTCGCGATAACGTCGCCAAACGATCTGCCATAACTCGTTCGTTTTTTTCCCGAACGGCTTCTCGAACATATTCGGCGCTCTTTAGTCCGACCATGCCAGCGAACGAATGTGTTTCCTCCACAAATTCGTTTGTCGTGCGAAAGGAAAGGGTTGTGGACATATAATACCTCCATGAAATGGGTAATGACAATATTGTAGCACACATTGTCTTGCATTTATATGCCGCAAATATACAGATGTTTATGTATAACCTCTGCCCCTGTTTCCCGAGGAAACTACCCTGAGAGGGTATTTGCGTGCGCGCGCTACAGGGCAATAGTCTGGCGGGCGTCAATTTGCTTGAAAAGTACAATTACCATAAACAAAGAAGCCGCCCGATTGGGCGGCTTCTGAGCATTTACACAGATCGCGATTTAAGACTTTTTCTGGCTCAAACGTCACTTGCATTCCAATTGATGTTGCCGCCGACGACAAATTGACCCATCTGCCAGAATTCAATTGACACAGCCCAAGACCCCGCGAACCGTCGCCCATGCTGGGGTTGCGCCAATTTGAAGTGGGTCAGTCAAAATCGGTAGCATGGGTCAAAAGCGCATCGGCGCCAACAAACCATGTAGGCAGGCGGCGGCGCAGCACCGCGCGGTCGATTCCTGCCCCATCAAGCCGCTCCAGGAGGGGCACAAATACATTTCGGACGAAGTCGGAGCACTCTTCACGCGGATAGTCCGCGCCTTCGCCCAAAAAAAGTGGCGGCGAGTCCGTCACTGGATTTGGATTTAAATCCAGAATGCCACTACCCGAATTAACTTTTCAGCAATTCCGCCGCCGTGGCGCCCAACGCAATCGCGATTTTCTCAACATTATCCAAACTCGGGTTTCTCGCCAGCCGTTCAATGTGGGCAATGAAGGTGCGGTCAAGCCCCGCCTCCAGAGCTAGATCCTCCTGAGACAAGCCCAGCTCCCCGCGCAATCGCTTCATGTTCATCGCAAGATTCTTGCGTGCCTTAGAGGGTTTGTCACTCGTTGTTTTCGCCATGAAACATGGTCACGGCTTGCTGCTTTTAAGTCAGCAGTGTTAAAGTCACAATCTGCATACCGAAAACAAATAGACCTTAAATACACGGTGCCAACTACATGACAAAAATAACAAATATCGCAGTGACAGTTTTCTCCGCGCTTGCGTTCCTGCTGACATTTTTCCCTCTCGCTTCAGGCGAACGAGGCGTCGTCGCGGTCATACACATAGGCGGCGTATATGTCGTTCTCTATGGATTACCGGTGCTCGCGGGTGCCGCCGCCGTCATGGCTTTATATGGCAAATCGATCAACGAAAAATGGTGGTACGTCGCGGTCGGGGGAGTCGGCCTCCTATTGGCACTTGGGATTCGATTCGCCGCGTTCGTTCTCCTCGCAGGCTTCGACGACACTTCAAGCTCTACGTTTGCGGGCTACGCGTTGCTATTACTTTACTTTTCGATCACGCTAATTGGGCTACTGCAAATTGCGCTGGTCTGGCGCGCGCGCCTTGTTGCGGCAAACGTTGCTCAGGTGCTTTCAACCGATTCGGTCAGGGTTGAGAATATGACCGCAACCGAGGCTCTGACGCAGGCGTTTGTGGGCAGCAATAAATATGTTGGGCGGTGGTATGGAATATTTAATCGATCCGCGATTGTGTCGTTACCAAATGTACATGTCCCAGTCCTGCTGGTCGGAGCGTCGTGGTTTTTCTACAGAAAAATGTACGTTTTCGGGATTTTGACAAAAATCGCAGAGCTGCTGATCGGTTTTCTTGTCGGCGGCCTGATCGGGATTACGCTTGAAACCACTGATACAGGCTTTACTGATACAGGCTTTATCAGCTTCGCCGCCATTGTTACCGCATTTATCCTGATCCGAATACCGCTTTGCATCATCGTTGATCAGCTATACCTAGCGCGCGCGTTGAAATTTATCGCGCTGTCGAATCCGCTGCCAGCCACGGATGATTCGACTGGCCGCAGTGGCGATATTCTAAATAAAGGCGGCACGAGTCCTTTGGCTGTCATCATATTCCTTGTTGCCATGCTCGGATTGAAGTTCCTATTCGGCCCAATGTCGGGATGAAAACGCCATCACGGATATCCGCGAGGGCAAATGAACCGCGACCTTAGCTTTTAAGCGTTTGCGATGTTCGCACCAATATCGCGGACACCCTCGCGTTACCGGCGGGGCGTAACCACTTCATTCGGCAAATCGCCCGCCACGCTTTATTTTCAGCCCTTCAGTTCGATCATACGCACGGTCGAGCAGTGCGTAGTCTGCATAAATGCGTTTCCCTTCTCTGGAAATCTCTGCGTTTAACGCTTCGCAGGTGTCGTACGGCGGCAATGCACGCAAACGCCGCGCAAGTACGTTGGCGGCCTCGATACCGTTGGCCTTGTGGCCGTCTTCATGGGTTCGAATGTCTTTGGCGACGCGCGCCCAGGTGCTGCGTACCGACTCATAATTACACTTTCCACGGTAATTTACCGTACAGACGATAATTATCAAAACCGCGTAAATGAGCGGTAAAGTGAAAAATCAACAACTTAGGATGGTTGAGGGAGGGACGATTGCGGTCGTCATAGCGCGCGGAGAAATCGCGCTCGGCCTCGAACATAAAGGCAAGCAGTTCGTGGTCGAGATGTTGGCTAGTGGGGACATCCTCCTTCGGCGGAATTCGACCTTCAAAGTGGACATGCTGGTCGGCGGCGAAGCGTCGATCATCCGCACATTCGTCGACTCGGTAGGCAAGAAAACAACTTCACGCACTGTTCTTCAGAAACTGCCACGCTGAGAGTATCGAATTATGAGGAGCATGGTCTTTTCAATTTGTGCATTCATATAATGGCATCAGCCAACTTAAATGAATTCGCTAGAAATGGACGCTGACACAAACCAATATTCGCCTAGCGCAGACACCTCGCCTCCTGAATTGCACGGTCGCGAAGAAATACTTGAAAGTGCTGCAATTGCCCTTGACAGGGTTCGCTCGGGATTGTCTGCGCAGAGCCTTTTGTTGGTGGGGCTTCGCGGCGTAGGCAAAACAGTGCTGTTAAATCGAATCGCAAGAGAAGCCGAAGCGCGCGGGTTCATCACGGTCGCTGTCGAAGCCTCTAAAGACAAGTCTCTGCCCGCGACCTTGGTATCACCATTGCATGCGGCACTGCATAGGCTAGACAAAGTGGTTGCTACCGGTGGGTTGCCAAAACATGCGTTGCGGGCGCTGGGTGGCTTTGTCTGTGCCGCGAAGGTGAAGTACCACGACATTGAATTTGATATCGCGCTCGAGGAAGAACCGGCAACTGCGGATAGCGGAAATCTTGAACACGACCTCATCGATTTGTTTTTGGAAGTCGGCAGAGCGTCTAGGGAAATAGGAACCGCTATCGTATTCTGCATCGATAACCTTCAGCATCTTGAGGCTGAACAGTTTGCCGCTCTCATCGCGGCGCTGCACAAGTGCGCGCAACTTCAATTGCCCGTTGCGTTAATTGGCGCTGGTCCTCGCGAGTTGGTCGGCAACGCGGGACGTGCAAAATCATATGCAGAGCGACTTTTCAAATACCCTGAAATCGAACCGTGGATTAGCCGGAATATTTCACCGATCATTCCGAAATGACGTCGGCGTTCCCTATGAGAGCCGCGTTGATATGGGATTGACCGACGCGGCGGCGCGCTCGATTGCCGATCCGCGCGAACCCTCCTCGATCACCCACAGCATCCGCGACATGCTGCGCCAGCGGGTATATGGACTGGTGCAAGGCTGGGAAGACCTGAACAATCACGCCCAACTGCGCCGTGACATCGCCTACCAAAGCGCGGTCGGACGTGAAGACGACCTGGCCAGCGCACCGACCTTGTGTCGACTGGAGAAGCTCGGCACGCGTGCGGTCGCGATCAAACTTCATGAAGTACTGGTAGACCAGTTCATCAAGAGCTTCAAGACCGCGCCCGAAGAACTGGTACTCGACTTTCATGCCACCGACTGCCCGCTGTACGGCAAGCAGGAGGATCGTTTCTTCCATGGTTACTACGACAGCTACTGAAACGACTTGTGTCTGGGCATAGTGCCTCGATTCCCAAATCTTTCTTTTTGGCTCTTGAATCAAGGCTCGAGCAGTGCTGTCGGCTTGACCTTCAACGCCTTCGTGTTGTCGCCGACCGAAAATTGACCCACTTATAGAGGTTATGCCGATTCAAAATTGACCCAGGTGTTCTACTTGCCCTGCCTAATTTTTAGGCGGGAGATAAAGGGTGATCACCATGGAAATATTAGGCAAGATTCGACGGATGTATCTGCGCGACAAGCTGTCGCTGCATGAAATAACGAAGCAAACAGGTTTGGAGCGCAATACGATACGCGCCTGGCTCAGGAAGGCAGAGAAAGCGGCGCCACCGAAATACCGCCGGACGGAGGGGCCGGGCAAACTCACCGCGTTTCATGCCGCGCTGGAACAGGCACTCAAAGCCGACGGCCACCGCGCCAAACGAGACCGGCGCACGGCCAAGGACCTATTCGCGCAAATCAAGGCCGATGGCTATGTCGGCGGCTATAGCGGCGTCACCGACTTTATCCGTAACCGGCGTGGTCGTGAAAGCCAGGTACCCCGCGCCTTTGTTCCGCTGAAGTTCGAACTGGGTGAAGCATTTCAGTTCGACTGGAGCGAAGAAGGTTTGGTCATCGGCGGCATCTATCGGCGCATGCAGGTATCGCACCTGAAACTCTGCGCCAGTCGCGCGTTCTGGGTCGTGGCTTATCCCAGCCAAGGTCACGAAATGCTATTCGATGCCCACACGCGCTCATTTGCCGCCCTTGGTGGTATTCCCCGCCGCGGCATCTACGACAACATGAAGACCGCAGTAGACAAGGTCAACAAGGGCAAAGGTCGCGTCGTCAATGCGCGCTTTGCTGTGATGTGCGCGCACTACCTGTTCGATCCCGACTTCTGCAACGTCGCCTCCGGCTGGGAGAAAGGCGTCGTCGAGAAGAACGTGCAGGATAGTCGTCGCCGTATCTGGCTCGACGCGCAGAACAAGCGATTCGGCTCCTTCA
>JAYVXF010000056.1:0-8032 GCA_043793345.1 Betaproteobacteria bacterium
GGTGTCGTTGCAGATCGCGCGCCGTCGTTGGCATCGCCCCCATCCCCGTTGCCCCCTCGCTTCGCTCTCCCCCCGTGGCCGGGGGAAGGAGCAGATTGGTGATCATCGTAATAAGTTGCATTAAATATGAAGCACTACACTAACTTTTTTCCATGAGCCGAACGCATCCCATTGAGTCCATCGCCAGCCATGCGGATTTCCGTCCGCTCGCGGGCATCAAAGGTGCCTGGGTTGATTTGCGCTACGCGAGTGCCCATAATTTTGTCGGCCGCGATTTGTATTCTCCACTCGACTGCGCGTGGCTGCACCGGCACGCCGCCGAGGGATTGGAAAAAACCATTGCGTGGCTCGCGCTGCAACGCGCCGACTTGAGTTTACTGGTGCTCGACGCCCTGCGTCCGCAACGCGTGCAAGAACAATTGTGGCAAGCCTTGCAGGGCACCGCGCTACTCGGCTATCTCGCCAATCCGGTGCGCGGCTCGATTCATTCGTTCGGCATGGCGGTCGATATTACGCTCGTCGACCGTCATGGCGTTGAGCTGGATATGGGCACGCCGTTTGACGACTTAAGCGAACGCTCGCATCCGGCACTGGAAGACGCGATGCTCCTGCGCGGTGAATTGACCGCGTCGCAAATTGGCAATCGGCGACTCCTGCGCGAGGCGATGCGGCACGGCGGTTTCAACGGGATCGGCAGCGAGTGGTGGCACTTCGATTGCGGGGATCGCGATGTGGTGCGGGCGGAATATTCACGCATTCTTTGAGTCGCGCTAAAAGTTCCCGTCAGCCGAACCAAGCATCAACACCATCTTGACCGTTTGCTCCGGCTGGTGCCCACCTTCGGCAACAAACCCCAGACGCTCGGTGAGAGCCAACATGGCTGCGTTGGTCGACAACACCGCCCCATCCATCGATGCGTAGCCCGCATCGCGTGCGCAGGCGATCAACGCTTTCATCAACACGGTACCAACGCCACGACCCTGCCACGCATCCGCGACCGCACAGGCAAACTCGGCACTGACCCGATCCACGTTGGGATAGTATCTGGCGACACCGGCGATCTCATCCACGCCGGGCACCATTAGCAGCAACGCCATTTCGCGGTCGTAATCGAGCTGCGTAAAGCGCGCGATCATTTCCGCTGACAGTGCGGTCACCGAATGCTGAAATCGGGAATAGCGCGAGGCGTCCGATAGCTTGGCGACGAACGCTTGCTCGCGTTCGGCGTCGTCCGGCCGGACGGGTCGCAACATTAACGCGCTGCCATCTTTCAACCGCACTTGCCTTTCCAGCTCGATCGGATAAGGAAAAATCGCCATGTGGCGATAACGATGATCCGTGATCGGCAGCTCTGGATTGATGACGACACGTGCATCCACGACTACCGCGCCGCTCGGGTGTGCGAGCACCGGATTCAAATCCATTTCCTCGATCCACGGTAACAGGCATGCCATCATCGACACGCGTTGCAGCACGTCGATGATGGCGTCGTCGTTGATCGCGGGAACGTCGCGATAGGCGTTGAGCACAGCGCGCATCCTGGTCGCGGCCATCAGCATGGCCGCAAGGCTGGGATTGAGCGGCGGCAACGCCAGCGCTACATCGCGCAACACCTCAACCGTGATGCCACCGGCCCCGAAGGCAATCACGGGCCCGAAAACAACATCGCGTTTGAGCCCGACCAACACTTCGCGCTGATGCGCAAATTTCATCATCGGCTGGATGTTGACGCCATCGATGCGCGCGTCTGGCCTGATGCGTTCGAGGTGTTCCATCATGTCATCGAATGCGTGTCCGGCTTGTTTGCTGTCGGCGAGGTTTAGCCGCACGCCGCCCACGTCGCTTTTGTGGGTGATGTCGGGCGAATGAATTTTCATCACCACCGGATAGCCCATCGCTGTTGCCGCAGCCTGTGCAGCTTCACTTGTGGTGGCAATTTCCCCTGCGTTTACCGGCAGGCCGAACGCCAGCAGCAGCGATTTGGCCTCGATTTCAGACAGCACCGTCCGCCCTTGACGCAACACTTCCGCGCGGATGTGCGTTGCCTTTTCCACCGCAAGCGACGCGTCATGAAAATTCATTGCCGCGAACGCCGGCACCGATTCGAGCAGCATCTGCTGATGGCGCTTGAAGCGAACCAGACACGACATCGCCTCGACCGCATTTTCCGGCGTCATGAAATTGGCGATCGCGGATTTCTCCAGCATCATGCGCGCCTCGATAATCGACGCGCCACCCAGCAAGGCTGCAAACACCGGCTTGTCGTGCTGATGCGCAATCGGCATGATTGCCGCCGCGACCGCTTCCGCCGTGGTCGCCCGCTGCGGGCAAAACAATACCAGCGCCGCGTCAACATTCGCGTCTTCCATCACCGCCTCGGTGGCCGCAGAAAAACGCGCCGCTGTCGCATCGCCGATGATGTCAACCGGATTCGCTTTTGACCAGTGCGCGGGTAACACGGCAGTTAATTTTTCAATCGTCGCGACCGAAAGTTTCGCCAGTTCAAGACCGTTGTCCACCACCGCGTCGGCGGCAACGACACCGGGGCCGCCACCATTGGTGACAATGGCCAACCGCGCCCCGGCTGGGCGCTTGGCACTGGCGAGAATGCGCGCTGCGGCAAATAATTGTAGCGAGCTCGATACCCGCACCGCGCCCGAGCGCGCGAGTGCTGCGTCGAACACCGCGTCACTTCCCGCCAGCGCACCGGTATGGCTGGTAACCGCCTTGGTGCCCGCGCTGTGGCGGCCCGCCTTGAAAACCACCACCGGCTTTACGCGCGCGGCCGCACGCAGCGCTGAGACAAATCCACGCGCATCGCGGATGCCTTCGATGTACAACAAAATACTTTTGGTCTCGCTGTCGTGAACGAGGTAATCGAGCACCTCGCCAAAATCCAGATCGAGTGCCGCGCCGAGCGACACGACACTTGAGAAACCGATCTCCGTCGTCGCTGCCCAATCCAGCAGCGCAGTACACACCGCACCCGATTGCGAAATCAGCGCGAGTGGGCCGGACTTGCAGGCGGCGTTGGCGAAGGTCGCGTTCATGCCGATGGCGGGACGCATGATGCCGACACAATTCGGGCCGATCATGCGTATGCCGTAGCGCGCGAGCGCAGCTTGAACCTGCCTGGTGCGCAGCAGCCCCTCTTTGCCGATTTCATTGAAGCCTGCTGAAAGCACCACTGCGTTTTTTACGCCAACGCGACCGGCGTCTTGCAAAATTTCCGCGACGGTATCGGCGGGCGAGGTAATCACCATCAAATCTGGCACCGTCGGCAAATCCTCAACCGCGCGATAACATTTTTCGCCGGATACGTTGCGGTGTTTTGGATTGACCGCGTACAAAATGCCGCCGTACGCGTTTTGAAAGCCGTTGTTGCGCATGTTCTCAAAGACGAAACGACCCAGCGCGCCCTCGCGCGCAGAGGCACCGATCACGGCCACGCTGCGCGGGGATAGAAGTGAATGAAGGCAGTGCTCGGACATGAGCGTGAGTATGCCTGTAATTGCGGGCGTGTCGCTCGCAGGCGGACGGCGTGAATGAGGCGAGTGTCGGTGCGGCGGTGGCCAGGGTGATGGGTTTGCTGTTCGAGGTGCCACCTGCGGCTTGTACGCTTACTCAGCACTCAGAAATAATGGCGACAGTTTCAAATCAGGGTTCGTCATTCCCGCGAAGGCGGGAATGACGGTGCAGGATGAATATTGTCGTCAATATTCCTGACTGCTGTGTAAGGTCAGTGTGCCGGGGGATGTTTCAACGTCTAGCACTGGTGCGGTGTTCGGGGCGCTTTGTGGCTGCGAGGCGCGCAGAATGGCGGTTTGCATGAATTATTGCGACCCTGCCCCTTGGCATTATGCGTATGTCACCGTCGCGAACTGCGGGGCCGGTTTTGCGGAGCTTGCTCGCGCGTTGCTCTAAGAGGGGATGCCGGTTGACGACCGGCAGCGGCGCATGAAACAATACACCCATATTGTTTAGTATGGGTGTATTTATGAAAACCACCATTGAAATTTCAGACGCACTTTTTGCTTCCGCAAAAAGTTTCGCGCAACAGCGCCAAACCACAATGCGCGCGTTGGTTGAAGACGGGCTGCGCCGTGTACTTAGCGATTCTCATGCGCAGCTCAAACCCGTCTTCAAGCTCAAAGACGTGAGTGTTCACGGCAAGAAAATGTTGATTTCGGACCCACGCCGCTGGCAGCAAATGGAAGAAGACCATGTCACTTCGCGCGCCGTGAAGCCGACCCGATGATCGCGGTTGATACCAATGTTCTGGTGTACGCACACCGGGCAGAATCGGACTTTCACGCGCAAGCTTTTGGATGCCTGAAATCGTTGGCCGAAGGTGGTCAGCGATGGGGAATCCCGGTGAGTTGTCTGCATGAATTCCTGTCGGTCGTAACGAATCCAAAGATTTTCAATCCCGCCAGCAAGCACGAGCAAGCGCTCCTCCAGGTCGACGTATGGCTCGCCTCTCCTCATGCGCATGTCCTGCACAGCGGCTCGCAGCACTGGCGCATCCTGTCGGATCTCACGCGAAAAGCCAAACTCAGGGGCGGGCAATTTCACGATGCACGCATAGCAGCCATTTGCATTGAAAACGGCGTGGCCGCACTGTGGAGCGCGGATCGTGACTTTGGACGATTCAAAGACCTGAAAACCGTTAATCCGCTTGTGTAACGCGTTGTTAGATCGCATATTTACCGGCGACTCGACATCAGTAGAGCTCCGCCATCAGCCGCTCCAGTGCGCCCTCGCGTCCCGCAGCTGTGGCGGCGAGCACGCCCTGTTGTTGCAGGATCGAGACCAGCTGACGCGGCGCGACACCCTTGTAGCCCACGATCGCCACGTGCCCCGCCGCGACTTGGACGTTGGCGAGGCGCGGGTATCCGTCGATGATCGGCTGGTACTGTTCCGCGAGGCTGAAGATGTAGTCGCTCTCCAGGCAGGCGCCCGCCGCGTCGCGACGGCGGCAGGCATCGCGCTCATCGGTGACCACCTTCACGTAGCGCCGCACCGAGGCGACCAGCGGACCGGGGTGGCGGATGAAATCGGAAGAGGCGGTGATCTCGTACCAGTTGTCGCCAGTCACGGCCCAGCAAGCGAGCGACACCGTGCCCAGACTCGCCCAGTGCAGACTGCGATAACCGCAGGCGTTAGCGACCGCGATGCCCGAGAGTGGCGCCGAGACCGTCACCAGATTCACGTTCACCCCGTTGCGCTCCCAGTCCGTGCGATGCTCGCCTTCCATCGCCTTTCTGGCCACAAGCCCGCCCATGCTGTGGCCGATGACGGTGATGTCGCGTTTGCGCATTCTCTCCGCCAGCGCCCCGACTGCAGCGACCAGCTGCGCGGAGCTGTGCAGCAGGCTGGCTCGGTCGTCGTAGTTGAAGCAGATCGCCTGCTGGCCGTGGAACGCGTAGAGCTGCGCGAGCGACCGGAACCGTCCAGCCGACCCATTGCAACCGTGCACCAGCACGGTAACCGGCTTCGACGAGTCGAGATAAAAGGTCTGGTCCGGCGCATCGGTGCAAGGGCCTAACTGTGGGAGCCGGACGGTGATGTCGGGAGCGGGGAGCCGGCCGACTTCTAGAGGCGTGGGGTCGAGATCCGGTGGTCGCAGGGAAGCGCAACCGGAAAGCAGGCTCGCAAGGAGCGCACCGAATATGATGCCGCGAGCATTGAGCGCTCTAGCGTGAGGCGGATCCAATCTACGGTAGGTGATCATGCAATTTAACGATTGACACAAACGGCGAGCCAAAGGGCGAGAAGCAGCCTTTGGAAAGTCCGCTCGATGGAGGGGTTAAGCGTCGCTTTTCGGACACCTTATCTGCCCCAAACTACCGCAAATCCCCGGTGAGGATCACCAAAGATTCTTTCCGTCGATGACTTCGACTTTGATGCTTTCCTAGTCGAGGTCATCAAAAAGGCGCGCATTAACACCGACCTTCATGTTCGCAAAATCTGGCTTGCCAGTTGAAAAGTCCGGAGATTCCGAGTAGGTGTCACACCCACAAATGGCGCAATAGTGATGGGCAACGGTGTACGTCTTCCATTGATACGTTGACACCCGATCGCGCGAAGTCGTTAGCTTGAACTGGGTTGGCTTGTAGTAAGCATGCAACGCGCCACGTTTGGAGCAGAACGAGCACGTGCAGCGCGTCACTGAAGCCGGGGCTTCGGAGACCTCGAATTGTGTAGCCTTGCAATGACAGCTTCCCTTGAGCGACATGGCGCGTCCTTTCTTTGATGCCACCACAAATAGTGTAACACTGAGTAGTCCGCGAGCTCGAAATGGCGAGACTGACTCCGACGCCTAACGATTAGCGTTTATCTGTCGCGCTGGCGAACTGATTGAACCCACGAACGTCTCCTCGACAGCACATTACCTCATCAGGGTTTCGACATCTGGCGATGCTGCGTAGCGACGTCTCGTTCTTCTTCAACGTGATCATCATTGCGATCACCGTGAATGTAGTGGCGGATGTGTTGTAGTTTTGATGGAATCATCCACCGTTCAGAAACGGCATTCGCGGTCTCGGTGGCGAATCGTCGAAGCAACTTTGTTTGACCCATTGAAAAGTAATTTCCGCGACGACTGTACTAACCTCGGTCGATGGAAAGCCGGCTTACGTGCGTGGTATCAACACGACAACCGTGCTTGGCCCCAACGGAGCCATGATGATATGGCCCCGCCGCGGAATACCCTTCTGGCGTTTAGTTTCCGACGGACAATGGTGTTGCGTTGTGGACATTTGGAATGGCCTGCCGCTGATCTCGGCGGCTACCAGACAAAAACTCAAAAACGTCCCACCACGTCGGAAACGCCGTCCAACAAAGCGTTCAAGCGGATGGTCCACTCGCGTCGCTTGGGGCAGAGACTGTCGACCACCCTCGCCCTGGTGGTGGCATCCCGAAACGCAGCCACGAATCGGCGCGGATGCACGCAAGGCGAGCCCGGCTGGAGTTCTCATCGTTTGAGCGCGAGCGCGCGCCGATAGACTTCGTCGACGGTGAAACCGTATTCACGAAGCAGCACCTCCGCTGGTGCAGACGCGCCAAATCGCTCCACACTCACCACGTCGCCAGCAGCGCCAACGTAGCGATGCCAGCCCTGCGCGACGCCCGCTTCAACCGCCAGGCGCGCGCTTACCGACGGAGGCAGGACAAAGTCGCGCTCAAGTTGCGGC
This sequence comes from Betaproteobacteria bacterium, assembly GCA_043793345.1. GTDB lineage: Bacteria > Pseudomonadota > Gammaproteobacteria > Burkholderiales > Usitatibacteraceae > UKL13-2. The sequence goes on from JAYVXF010000056.1 coordinate 7,197, forward strand.
AGAGCGTCGAACAGCTCCCAGCTCGGCATCGAGACACAGCGCACGGCAATTCCCTGCCTCTGCAGGCGCTCCGCCGCCGCCACGACCAGGCCGACTTCGGAGCCGCTGGCGATCAGGATCAGGGTGGGCTTTGCGTCGGGTGCGTCAAGCAGGACATAAGCGCCGCGCCGCAGGCCGTCTGCAGGCGCGAAGCGGTTGCGATCCAGCGTCGGCACGTCCTGCCGGCTCAACACCAGCAGCACCGGTCGATTGCACGTTTCCAGCGCGACGCGCCACGCGACGGCGGTTTCGTTGGCATCGCAGGGGCGGATCACAGTTAGGTTCGGAATCGCGCGCAGCGCGGCCAGCTGTTCCACCGGCTGGTGGGTAGGACCATCCTCGCCGAGCGCGATGCTGTCGTGAGTAAACACATGCACGACGTGCAAGCCCATTAGCGCGGCCAGCCGGATCGGGGGGCGCATATAGTCTGAGAAGATGAGGAAGGTAGCGCCGTACGGGATGGTGCCACCGTGGGCTGCCAGGCCGTTGACGATTGCGCCCATTGCGTGCTCGCGTACGCCGAAGTGCAGGTTGCGCCCGCTATAGCTCCAGCCGCCGCCGCTCGAGCCTTGTGTATCGAGCTCAGCGCCCGCCGGGGGATTGAAATCGCCAAGGCCCTTCAGCGAGGTGTGCGTGGACGGATCGAGGTCTGCCGATCCGCCGACCATCGCCGGCATCCGCGGCGCCACCGCGTTCATTACTTTGCCTGAGGCGACGCGCGTCGCGATGCCCTGGGTATCGGCAGGAAAAACTGGAATGTCCGCGTCCCAGCCGGGCGGTAACTTGCCGCGCAGGCG
>JAYVXF010000057.1:0-23384 GCA_043793345.1 Betaproteobacteria bacterium
ATGCGGTGTAGCCCAGCAGCCGTGCCTTGTACAAGCCGGAGGCCGCACTGCCGGTGTAGAGCGCATCGAGCACCACGCCCGAGGCGCGACCCTCGGGGACCGGCATTTGCTCTTCATTGATAAACCGCCGCTTCATCGGGAACGCCACCAGCACGCCGAGTATCGAGACCACCACCATCCACGCCACCATTTGCCACCACGGAATGATGCGACCCGTGATCAACATGTATGCCGCCAGACTCGCGATCAACGGTGAGACCATATAGCCGGCTGCCGTGGCGATCGATTGCGTGCAGTTGTTTTCCAGAATGGTGAAATCTGTCGCCAAGCCCGCGCCATGCAAAGCGCGATAGATCGCAAATGAAAGGATCACCGACGTGAGGCCAACGCCGATGCCGACGCCGGTTTTCGCGCCTACGTACAGGGCGGTCGCGGCCAACACGCCACCGAGAAAAAATCCGGTAAGCGCCGAACGCAACGTGAGCTGCGGCATGTCACCGCGAAAAATATTTTTGAACCACCACGCATCTTTTTGCTGCCGTGACCAGGTACTGATCTGCTCGTCGTTTAATTGTTGGAGGGCCATGGGTTCTCGATATTTTTTTGATGAAAATTTCGTCATCGCGGTTTGATGACGAGTGCATTTGTCATCAGCTTTTGGCTGATGGTGAGCGATTATGACAGAGCCGATGACGGTGCAGTAATCGCGATTTGCACATACTAAACACCAGCGTGGGCGCGGAGTTCCAGTCATTTATGGCTGGAAATAGCCGTAAAATGGCGGTCTACGCGATAATTTGCGGCATAATCAGCACTCACCCCGGACGGTTTAAACTCATATCATGTTGACGCCCGCTTCCCCGCCCAATGACCGAGCCTAATCCCATGCATGCCAAATTCAATCCGCTGATCCGCCCCTATCTGGTGTTGCAGATCGGCTTTATTCTGGCGATGACCATCATCGGTATTCCGCTGGCACTCATCTGGTTTCTGGGCGTTGGCCAATGGTGGGCGCGGCATTATTTCGCCAAGCTCGATTGCCACCTGGATGACAAAAAACTGCGCTACCGCAAAGGCATTCTGGTGACCGTGGAAAAAACCATTCCACTGGAAAACATCCAGGATGTGACTTTCATCGAGGGACCAATCCTGCGCTACTTTCATTTGAGTACGCTCAAGTTTGAAACCGCCGGTAGCAGCGCGGGTCAGGCAAACGACATGCATCTCACCGGCATCATCGACGCACACGATTTTCGCAACAAGATTCTGGACGCGCGCGATGCGCTGAAACAGCGGGGACGCACGCTACCCGCAATGGCTCCAGCACAAACCGAAAATAAATTCATGGCCGCGCAACTCGTCGCACTGCACGGTATCGAGCGGCGGATGGACGAAATGATTGCCCTGCTCAGGGAGCGAAAATAGCCCTACGTAGCCCTACGCGCCAACTTCACTTGCCGCATGCGGCCGAACCGCCCGCCTGCTTCAAATACGCAATCAAATCACCCCGCTCCTTCGCATCGGGCACGCCGTCGTAGGTCATGCTGCTGCCCGGCACCATTTTCAATGGCTTGGCAAGAAAGCGATTGAGCGTCGCCTCGTTCCAGATGATGCCGGATTTTTTCATCGCGGCCGAATAGTCGAACCCCGCTACCGTGCCTGCACGGCGGCCAATCAGGCCGCAATGACGCGGCCCGACGCGATCATAGCTGAGCGCGTGACAGGCAAGGCAGCGGGCGTAAATTTGCTCGCCGCGTTGTGCGCGCTCAGTGACGTTTCCCGGCGTACCGGGAGCTGCCGTCGACGCGCCCGCGCGCGCGATGAGCGTAACGGCGGCAAGCGCAATCAGCAACCGCGACATCAAGCCATGAACGCCGAAGGCACCGGCACTTCACCGACCGCCTGCCGCAGAATCGCCCAGTGCATCGCTTCATCACCGAGAATGCTGGCAGCGGCTTTGGCGAGATCGCGATTGCCAAACAACGGTACGGCGCCCAGATATGCACTCACCGCACCCTGCTCCAGCTTCGCCGCGAATCTAAGTACATCGGCTTGCGTCTTCAGTGTCTCGACGGGGAAATTGTATTTCACCTTCGCCACTGCCGCTTTGCCGCCGAGCTGCTCGATTGTTTTGGCGAGTAGCGCGGCGTGTTCCTTGTGATGCCCCTGAAAGGTGACGGCGAGATCAAGCACACCTTTTTCCAGCAGCTTGCTTTCGGCACCGACCTGATAGGCAGCAATCGCCTCAAGCTCCGCGCCAAGTGCGGTGTTGAGAATGGTGACGTCGCCGGTTTTGGCGTCATCCGATTTGGCAGCGAGAACATCTTTGCCCGCCAGCAATGCGACCGCCGTGCCGGAGAGCACGAGCCCACCGGAGCGGCTAAGGAACAAACGACGTGCCGCGAGCGGCGTAGGCATTTCAAAAAATGACATGACAATCTCCTTGGGGGTTGGGTCAAGCGTGAGTGGGACCATTCCCACTCGTGGTAATCCGGTTCATGACATGGGCAACGATGCGATCACAGCGCACGCCGGCGAATGAAAATGCATCATCAATGGCGAAGTCAACGTCGCGCGAAAGCCCTTCCCGCAACAGGCTACGGGCACGGAAAAAACGGGTGCGCACGGTCGCTTCCGGAATTTCCAGCGCAACCGCGACTGCTTCGACACTGAGTTCTTCGACCGCGCGCAACATGAATACCGTGCGAAATGTATCCGGCAACGTATCAATACGCGCCTCGATCATTCTGCGCACCTCGGCACGCATGGCCAGACGTTCGGGTTGCTCGCTTTCGTTTTGCGGCATCGTATCTGCCATCAGCACGTCCTCCGCGTCTGTCGCCGACGCAGCGTCAAGCGGGATCACCTGCGCGCCAAGTCGGCCAAGTCGACGAAGACGACCCAGCGACTCATTGACAACGATGCGCACCAGCCAGGTCGAGAGCTTGGCGTCGGCGCGAAAGGTGGCAAGCCCGCGCCACGCACGCAGATAGCTTTCCTGCAGCGCGTCCTCGGTTTCGGTGTCGTCCTTCAGAATGCTGCGCGCGGTACGAAACAATAGTCGGTTGTGACGCCGCATGATGAGTGCGAACGCGCCCGCGTCGCCGCCTGCCGCCAGCAACGCGAGCTCGTCGCTGCCGGTCGCGTCGGTGCAAGCGGTTTGTCGGGAAAGACTGGCGTGGTCAATTTTCATGTCTGCCCATTTGATGCAGAGTTGAACCAATACGTTCCGCTTTTTTTTGATCGCCGACGCTTTGCACCTGACAAAACGGCTGCTGCGCTATTCTTCCTCCGTCGCATGCAGCTTGTGCAACTTCATCAATTCAATCTGCGTATTCACCGGTGCCGGTTCGTAGTGCGAAAGCTCGATCGAATAGCTGCCCTGCCCGCCGGTGAGTGATTTAAGGCGCGTCTGATAATCTTTCAATTCCGATAGCGGCGCGACGGCGGTGATGGTCGAAACGCTTGCCGATTGGCCACGGGTGCCGGTGATATGGCCGCGACGCGCGGATAGATCACCGCTTACCGCGCCGATAGACCCGTCCGGCACCACCACTTCGATGTTCACAATCGGCTCAAGCAGCACCGACCGCGCTTTGGAAATCGCATCAATAAAAGCCTTGCGACCCGCGATCACAAACGCGATTTCCTTGGAGTCAACATGATGACTCTTGCCGTCATAAATAATGACGCGCACGTCGTGTACCGGAAAGCCCGCGCGCGGCCCGTTGACCAATACTTCACGGACGCCCTTTTCAACGGCGGGAATAAATTGCGTGGGAATGGTGCCACCGTGAACGTCGTTGACAAACTCGAAGCCCGCGCCGCGCGCCAGCGGCTCGATGCGCAAGAAAACTTCGCCGAATTGCCCCGCGCCGCCCGATTGTTTCTTGTGACGAAAATGGCCATCGGCCTTGGCCATGACGGTTTCGCGGTAGGGAATTTTCGGTGGCTTGGTGGTGATCTCCAGACTGTATTGGGTGCGCATGCGTTCCAGCAGCGAGCGCATATGCAATTCACCCAGACCATTGATCACTGTCTCCTGCGTGGTTGGATGACGCTCGACGACAAAACAGGGATCTTCCATTTCCAGTTTGTGCAGCACCTCAAAAATACGCTGCTCATCCCCTCTGCGTTTGGGCTCAACCGCCAGCCCATACATCGGCTGCGGGAAATCCAGCGGCAACAGATGGATGCGGTCTTCATCGTGCGAATCGTGCAGCACCACGTCAAACGCAATCTGCTCGACCTTCGCCACCGCACCAATATCGCCGGGAACGAGTTGCGTGACTTCCTTGAAATCTTTGCCTTGCAACATATAGAGGTGGCCAACTTTGAACGGCTTGGTGGTCTCGCCGACGTAGAGCTGCGTGCTCAAGGTGATGGTGCCCTGGTGGACACGAAACACGCCGAGCTTACCGATAAAAGGGTCGACGACGACTTTGAATACATGCGCGATGACGTGTTTGTCCGGATCGGCAACGGAGCGGAATTCTTCGGCGTTTTTCCCCTCACCGCGCACGAACAGCGGCGGATTACCCTCGGTCGGGTTTGGTGCGAGACGCGCAAATATATCCAGCAGCTCGGTCACACCGGCACCGCTGCGAGCCGAGGTAAAGCAGACCGGAATCAGGTGGCCATCACGCAACGCTTTCTCGAACGGCGCATGCAGTTGTTCGGGCTCAATCGCCTGCCCCTGCTCCAGATAAAGCGCCATCAATTCTTCGTCGACCTCCACCACCTGATCCACCAGCGCGCTGTGCGCGGCAACGACAGAAGAAAAATCTGCGGCGCCGATTGGATTAAAAAAACAGTCGGTGACGCTCGCGCCATTGTTGGCAGGCAGGTTGATCGGCAAGCACTCCTTGCCGAAGGCGTCCTGAATCTCCATCAGCAGCGCGGGCAAATCGATATTGGCTTCGTCGATCTTGTTCACCACCAGCATCGCGCAGAGATGGCGTTTGCGTGCCATTGACATCATGCGCCGCGCGGTGAGCTCGAGTCCGTTCTGCGCGTTGATGACGATCACGACGGTGTCGATGGCATCGAGCGCCGATATCGCAGGCCCCATGAAATCCGGATAACCCGGCGTGTCAACAAGGTGAATGCGAACGCAAGGGTCGGTGCCGTGGGAAAAATGCACCACCGAGGAATTTAGCGAATGCTGATAGGCTTTTTCGATGGGGTCAAAGTCACAGACCGTTGAGCCCTTCTCCACGCTGCCCGCCACAGTGATTGCACCGGACTTGAACAGCAGCGCCTCGGCGAGTGAAGTCTTCCCCGCACCTGAGTGCCCCACCAGCGCGATGGCGCGAAGATTTGTCGTCGTAAAGTTGGGCATGGTGCGCTCCTGTTTGTTATTGGATTTCATCATAGGTCAAATGTTGCAGAATGCCAATTTCCCCGAAGCTGGCGTCTCCCCCTCTCCCTCGCTCCCTGCTTCGCTTCAAGTGTTCCCTTGTCTCCCACAAGGGGCGAGGGAAGTTTTGCTACCTCCGCTACGCAGAGGGCGGTTGCGCTTGATCAGCGCATCTCCCCACCGCATAAATAGTTCAGTGCATTCGCCGCCAGGTCACTTCTACTTTACGAATTAAAATGCTTTGTGGCTGGATGCATCGGAAAATAGCGTTGTCATTTCGAGCGCAGCGAGAAATCTGCTTTGTCTTTTCATCGTTTAAAAGCAGATTTCTCACCCGATGAGGCCGGGTTCGAAATGACATAAAAAAAGCGATGCCCGTACGACGATAAGGACAAAAAAATAGGGATGCATGCATGAAGCTAAAAAATGTTTCCGCCTTAAACCCCGGCGTCGCCAAACGCGAAGTATTCGCCTGGGCCATGTACGACTTCGCCAACTCGGGCTACACCACAGTGGTGCTCACGGCGGTGTTCAACGCCTACTTCGTCTCCGTCATTGCAGCCAAAGCCGAGTGGGCGACTTTTGCATGGACGGCGACACTCGCCATTTCCTATATTGCGGTGATGATTGCAGGGCCCATCATTGGTGCGTATGCCGACGCATATGCGGCGAAAAAACGCGTGCTGTTTATCGCCACCATCGGCTGCGTGGCATCAACTGCGGCGCTGTACTACGCGGGGCCGGGCATGCTGGTGTGGGCGATGGTGTTCATCATCGTATCGAATTTTTGTTACGCCATCGGCGAGAACATTACCGCCGCATTCCTGCCCGAGTTGGCGCGACCCGAATCGTTGGGCAAAGTCTCCGGCTGGGGCTGGAGCTGGGGCTATGTCGGTGGACTGGTGGCGTTGGGCGCGTGCCTCGCGTGGATCACCACCGCCGAAGCGCGCGGCCAGACGACGTCGCAGGCGGTGCCGATGACCGCGCTCATCACGGCGGCGATTTATCTTGCCGGCGCGAGTGTCACGTTTGCATGGCTCAAGGAACGCGCGCGTCCCGCACCAGTCGTTGACGTCGCGTCGAACACGTTCGCGCGGCTGATGACGACCGCGCGCGAAGCGACAAAATTTCGCGATCTCGTTTACGTATTTTTGTGCGGCACGTTTTATCAGGCCGGTGTGGCGACCGTCATCACGCTGGCTGCGATCTACGCGCAGGAGGTGATGGGCTTTACGACCACCGACACGCTGGTGCTGGTGCTGGTGGTGAATGTCACCGCCTGCATCGGCGCGCTCGCATTCGGCTATGTGCAAGACGCTATCGGCAAAAAGCGCGCGTTGGCGATCACGCTCATCGGCTGGCTGTTGATGATTGGCTTCGCATGGATTGCCACGACCAAGCCGCTGTTCTGGGTAGCAGCCAACCTCGCCGGCATTTGCATGGGCTCCAGCCAATCAGCAGGACGTGCGCTGGTCGCGTATTTTTCACCGGTTGATCGGGCTGCGGAATTCTTCGGACTGTGGGGTGTGGCGACGCGACTGTCTGCGGTGCTGGGGCCATTGACGTATGGCGCGGTGTCTTGGATTAGCGGCGGGAATCATCGGATGGCGATGCTGATTACGGGTGTGTTTTTTATTGCGGCGCTGGTTGTGTTGGTGCGTGTGGATGAGAGGCGCGGGCGGGCGGTGGTCGCGTAGGATTTTGTTGCATCACGCCGTTGCCAAGGTGGCCAACAATGTACTTGCCGTTGCGCTAACATAACCTCACCATTTTCACGCGATGGAGGGTCTATGAACATCAACGCGCTCGCGATCATTGTGTGTGTCCTTGGATTTGGCGGCTGTGCGGTGGTACCCGTCGCGCCAGTACCGGAGCAGCTCCTCTGGCACGATCAGGCTTTTGGCTACGATTCGGCATTGGTCACGGTGAGCAAACGGGAGCTGTTTACGCTCGATGCAGATTTGCTTTCGATACTGGGTGCCTCCAGATTGGCGAAGGCGAATGCGCAAACGCGGGTCAATCGCCTGACTGCGCTGCTTTATGGGCCCAAATATGACGCGAAGATAAAAGAGTTTCCCTACGAAACCGGTCACTCGACGATTGCTGCCGAAACCTGGCGTCGAAAACGTGGCGACTGTCTTTCGCTGCTGGTGCTGGCGTACTCAATGGCTAAGGCGATGGAGCTGCCGGTAAAAATGCAGGAGGTACGCGTCCCACCCATTTTTGATCGCTACGGTGGTGTTGATTATGTTGCGGGCCACGTGAATCTGCTGATCAAAAATGGTGGGCGATTGCAGCTTGTTGAGGGCTTCGGGATCGGTGACGTGATCATCGACTTCGAACCGCAGATCGGCTCGCACCGGGAAGGATCGGCCTTGACGGAAGATGCCATCCTCGCGCGCTTTTTCAACAATCTCGCGGCGCAATATCTGGCCGAAGGCAAGCTTGATCTGGCCTATGCCCATTTCAAGGCGGCGATCCTGACGGATGCGAGTTTCTCGCCGAGTTACGCAAATCTGGCGCTGCTCTACAAGCGCCAGGGTTTTCTGCCGAGTGCGGAGCGCTTGCTGCTACAGTCGATTGCGCTGAACGATGACGACGATATTGCCAAACATTCTTTGCTTCAGTTGCTGCTGTCCCAGGGCCGTAACACCGAGGCGTTGTCCTATGCAAAGTTGCTCGAGGCGAGGCGGGAGAAAAATCCCTACTACTGGATCGGTCTGGGTCTCGACGAATTCCGGAAAGAGAATTATCGCCAGGCTGTCTACGCGCTTGAGCATGCAGAAGCCTTGAGCACCGGCTTTGAAGAGGTTCACCGTTATCTGGCGATGGCGTACCTGCGTACGGGCAACCAGAACGAGGCGAAAAAACAGGCTTCCGTGTTGGCGGCGCTGACGACCCCGGTGAACGATGAACCGGTCGCGGCAGTGCCCAAGAAAATGAAAAAACTGCCTGCTGGTTAAATTTCCGCTGGCAACGTCGGTGGTTTTCTTAAATGAATAATTCAGCGAAAACAGGGAACTTCTATTAACCTAAAATTTCCGTCATTCCCGCGAAGGCGGGAATCCAATTTCGTTGAGATATCACGACACGATGAAAACTTGGAGTCAAAGCATGCTTTGACGCCTTCGCGGGAATGACGGTTTAATAGAAGTTCCCTACAGTGCAGACCCTTTATTGGCGCGCGTTTCCAGCCATTTCTCGTCCGCAAGGCGCGCCAAATAAGGGTTTATCGCGATGCAATGTACGGGCAACGCGATGCGCGCAGATACTCTCGTGACGCATGCACTCCCTGCGTATGAGAAAATGTTGGATTCACGAATCTTCCCAAAGCCGCCATGCCTAACGGCCACCAGCCACCTCCCAAACCCGATTCAAAATCTCCGCTCCCCGCGACCAATTTCATTCGCAACATCATCGATGCCGATCTTGCTGCAAACAAATTTGGCCTCCGCATGTGGGCAGGAAAACCCGGCCTCGCCAGCGACCACGCGAAGGGCAAACCGGATCAAGCGAACATCCGCACGCGCTTTCCACCCGAGCCGAACGGCTATCTGCATATCGGGCACGCGAAATCGATCTGCCTCAATTTTGGGCTCGCACGCGATTACGGCGGGCGCTGCCACCTGCGTTTTGATGACACCAACCCTGCGAAAGAAGAGCAGGAATTCGTCGATGCGATTTTGGAAAGCGTGCATTGGCTGGGCTTTGACTATGAAATAGACGGCGAGAGTAATCTGTATTTCGCGTCGGATTATTTCGACTGGATGTACTCGTTTGCCGAATGCCTGATCGAAAAAGGTCATGCTTACGTCGACTCGTTAAGCGCTGAAGAGATGCGCGCGTATCGCGGCACGCTCACCGAAAAGGGCAAAGATTCGCCGTTCCGCAATCGCAGTTCGCAGGAAAATCTCACGCTGTTTCGCGAGATGCGCGACGGTAAACATGCCGATGGCACGCACATACTGCGTGCAAAGATCGACATGGCTTCCCCCAACATTAACCTGCGCGACCCGGCGATTTACCGCATCAAGCGCGCGCATCATCACCGCACCGGCGACAAGTGGTGCATTTATCCGCTCTACAGCTTTGCGCATCCGATTGAAGACGCGCTGGAACAAATCACGCATTCGATTTGCACACTCGAATTCGAAGATCAGCGACCTTACTATGATTGGCTGCTCGAACACATTCGCGATGCCGGTTTTCTTGGCGATCCGCTGCCACGGCAATATGAATTTTCGCGCTTGAATCTCACCTACGTCGTGCTGAGCAAACGTTACCTGAATCAGCTCGTCACCGAGGGTCATGTCGATGGCTGGGACGATCCGCGTCTGCCGACCCTTGCCGGCGCGCGTCGTCGGGGCTACACGGCCGAGGGCATTCGCCTGATGATGGAGCGCAGCGGCGTCTCGAAAGCCGATAGCTGGATTGATTACAGCCTGCTCGAAGACTGCATGCGCGAACATCTCAATGAGGTTGCGCCGCGCCGCACTGCGGTGCTGGATCCGGTGAAGCTCGTGATCACGAATTATCCAGTGGATCAAACGGAATCATGCTTCGCGCCGAACCATCCGCAAAAACCAGAATTGGGTAAACGCGAATTGCCCTTCTCGCGCGAGCTTTGGATTGAGCGCGAAGATTTTCAGGAAGTGCCGGTGAAGGGATTCTTCCGGCTCTATCCGCCGATTGGAGATCAGCCCGGCAACAAGGTGCGGCTGCGTTACGGCTTCGTGATTCAATGCACCGGTTTTGAAAAAGACCACGCCGGCAACATCATCAAAGTGACCGCCGAATATTTTCCCGACAGCAAATCCGGCACGCCCGGCAGCGACACCTATAAGGTCAAAGGCAATATTCACTGGGTGTGCGCCAAGGGTGCGTATGCGGCGGAAGTGCGCTTGTACGACCGGCTGTTCAAGGTGGCCTATCCGGGACGCGCGAGCGGCAATTATCTCGACGACATAAACCCGAATGCAAAGCAGACCATCACTGCCTACCTTGAGCGATCACTGAAAGACGCAAAACCGGAAGAGCGTTTCCAGTTCGAGCGGCACGGCTATTTCGTGGCGGATCGCGTTGACTCCGTTCCCGGCACACCGAAATTCAACCGCGCGGTGACGTTGAAAGATTCATGGGCGGCGAAGTAGCAGCCCCACAGCACAACATCACGCAGAGCGCCCACCTCACCCCCGACCCTTCTCCCGATGGGGAGAGGGGAGCAACATGTTCCCTTCTCCAACCGGGAGAAGGGCTAGGGATGAGGGTAGGCGGGCATCTTCAGCCATTTTCGGCCTGCAAGGCGCGCCGGTGCTAGACATTTCACTAGAAGAGAATGCCACACATACCCTGATCGCGGCAGCCTAAGCGCACGATTCCCAGATGCCTTTGGGTTAAACTTTACCCGGCAACTGTTCAAAACGAATCGCGAATCCCTGACGAATCCGGGCATCGCGTTATCAAATGATTGTTCCGCACAAATGAAAAATACAGAAGCGGCCTCAACCCATGGATAAAATCTCGGCACTCTGGACGAAATATTTTTCGTCCATCAATTCCCTTATCCGTGCAGGTCTCGGCGTCGGTATCGTGCTGCTGTTTGTCTTTTACTACATCGCACTGGATAGCAGAACGGCGCTGGACAACCGGGGCTTCTTGTCGTTCTTCCAGCAACTGGAACTACAGGCATACGACGCGCGCCTGCTGTCGACGATGCCCGAAAAAATTGACCCGCGTGTGGTCATTATCGACATTGATGAAAAAAGTATTGCCGCTGAAGGTCGTTTCCCGTGGGGGCGAGACAAGTTGGCCACGCTGGTCACACAGGCGTTCGAAACCTATAAGGTTAAGGTTCTCGGCTTCGACGTATTTTTTGCCGAGGCTGATACCAGTTCCGGTTTGGCGAATCTGGAGTTATTGGGACAGACATCGTTCAAGACGAATAATGATTTTCAGGAAAAACTGGTGGAGTTGCGGCCATCGCTGGACTTTGACGCGCGCTTTGCCGAGACGATCAAAAAGTATCCGGTGGTGCTTTCTTTTGCGGGCAGTAATCAGCGTGCCGGGCTGCAAAAACTCGCGCTTGGTGCACTCCCGCCACCGGCGTTTTCGGTGACAACGTTTAATAATCGCTCGATTGCATCAATGGAAATCGACGGCTACAGCGGCAATCTGAAAATGCTGCAAAACGCCGCATCTGCAACTGGCCATATTTTGCCGATGATCGATTTCGATGGCGTCACGCGACGACTCCCGGTGTTCATCAAGTTCAAGGATGGCTATTACGAATCCTTGTCGCTGGCGATCTATCGCGCCTATCTTGACAACGAACCGATCAAGGTTGTGCTGCGTGAAGACGAGGGCGACAATCGTCCCAAGATTAAACACGTCGAACTGCGAAACACCACGGTGCCACTCGACGACGATGGTTCTGCGCTGATTCCGTACCGCGGCCGGAGCCCAATGTATCGCTACATCTCGGCGACCGACGTGATTCGCGGCAATTTAACCAAGGGTGAGCTTGAGGGAAAAATCGCCTTGGTTGGCACTTCCGCACAGGGTCTGTTTGACCTGCGCAGCGCGCCGGTCGGCGAGGTCTATCCCGGTGTGGAAACGCACGCCAATATGTTATCGGGTTACCTCGACAATAGTCTTAAACAAAAACCGCACTTCGAGGCTGCAATCAAGGCGCTGATGATTTTGTTGATCGGTTTGCCTTTGGCGGTCGCGTTGGTAAAGATGAATCCACTCGTTGCCACCATCACGGTGCTGGTGTCGATGGCGGTGGTGACAGCCTTCAACATGTATTGGTGGTATCAGGGGTATGTGTTGCCGCTGGCGATGCCGTTGCTGTTGATCGGGACACTGTTTTTGCTCAATATGGCTTACGGCTTTTTCATTGAAGCGCGTTCGCGGCGGCAGATCACCGGTATTTTCGGGACTTATGTGCCGAAAGAGTTGGTTGCGGAAATGGCCAAAGATCCAGGCACCTATTCGACCAAGGGCGAGCTGCGCGACATGACGGTACTTTTTTCGGACGTGCGCAATTTCACCACCATCTCCGAAGGGCTTGCACCAACCGAATTGACGGCGATGATGAATGCCTACCTCACGCACATGACCGAGGCCATTCAAAAAGATCGCGGCACCATCGACAAATACATCGGCGACGCGATCATGGCTTTCTGGGGCGCGCCCTTGAAAGATGAAAAGCATGCGGAGCACGCGCTGCATTCAGCGCTGGCCATGCAAAAACAAGTGAAAGAAATTGGCCCCGAATTTATCAAGCGCGGCTGGCCGAAACTGGAGATGGGCATCGGGCTCAATTGCGGCATGATGAATGTCGGCGACATGGGCTCAACTTTCCGCCGCGCCTACACCGTGCTGGGTGATACGGTGAATCTGGCGTCGCGCCTCGAAGGGCTCACCAAGGAGTATGGTGTCGGCATTCTGGTCACGGAAAATATTGTCAACGCCGTGCCGGGTATCGTCTATCGTGAGCTGGATCGGGTACGCGTCAAGGGTAAACTTGAGCCGATCACAATTTATGAGCCGATCGGTCAGCAAGGCGACGTACCGGATCAATTGCTCGAAGAGATAGATCGCTTCCATCGCGCGTTGAAGCGCTATCGTGAACAGCGTTGGGATGACACGCAAGCGACGCTCGTAAAGCTGATGGACGCCGATCCAAAACGCAAGATCTATCGTCTCTACATGGATCGCGTTGCCGCCCTGCGTGCAAAACCGCCGGGAGCGAATTGGGATGGCGTGTTTATTTTTACGACCAAGTAATCTTGTTGCCCAATCATTTTATTTTTTCAAACTTTATTTTCACCCTGCCCTCAATAAATGCTTATCTACCCGCACGAAATTCCCCCCGCACCCGGCGAATCCATTGTTGTCGCACCCGGCATTTACTGGATTCGCATGCCCTTGCCGTTCGCGCTCAATCACATCAATCTGTGGCTGCTCGAAGACAACGATGACGATGGTGAGGGCTGGACCATCGTCGACACCGGCTATGGCGTTGCCGCTACGCACGCGCTATGGGAACAGCATTTCGCAGGCGTGATGGGCGGCAAGCCCGTCAAGCGCATCATCGTCACCCACTATCACCCCGACCACGTCGGCTGCGCAGCCTGGCTGCACCAAAAAACCGGCGCGCCGGTATGGATGACCACGTCTGAATATTTGTCCGCGCACGCAGCAGCCGAAGACGTGGCCGGATTTGACCGCGATAATTCCGCACGGCTTTTCATGGCGCACGGTCTGGCCAAGGCGCGGCCGGATTTCGCCGAAGCACAAAAGAGCCGCGCGGCAGCCTACAGGCGCGGTGTGCCAACGCTGCCGAAACAGTATTTCCGGATCATGGAAAACGATGTTATCCGCATCGGTGCGCGCGACTGGCGCGTGATCACGGCGTTTGGACACGCGCCGGAGCATGCGACACTATTTTCAGCCGCCGACCATATTCTGATTTCGGGCGACCAGGTGTTGCCGCGCATCACCACCAACGTCGGCGTGTGGGGCAATCAGCCGGAGGCGAATCCGCTTAAATTATTTCTCGACAGCATGCATAAGTTCGAGCCGCTGCCGCAGGATACGTTGATATTGCCGTCGCACGACCGCGTTTTTTCAGGGCTGCACGAGCGGCTGACGATGCTGCGTGATCATCACGCACTAAGGCTTGCCGAACTGGAAACCGCGATCGAGACGCCGAAACACGCGGCACAAATATTGTCTGTACTTTTTCACCGCCCGCTTGATGAGCATCAGTTGGTGTTCGCCATCGGCGAGGCGATCGCGCATTTGCATTTTTTGTGGCGCGCCGGACGGGCAACACGCTCAGTCGATGCCGATGGTATTTATTTGTTTCAGGCAGTGCCACCGCGATAATTTCCGCCCGCCACCGGTCGCGTTATTCCACGGGTGGCGCAGCGACCGGGATGGTCAATGCGAAAGTTGTCCCGTGTTCACCGACAAACGCGTCGCCCTCGCGCTGCGCCGGCTTGCTGCTTACCTTGATCGAGCCGTGATGTCGCTCGACAACTGTTTTGACGAATACCAGGCCTAGGCCAATGCCGTCTTCCTCCGGCTGCCCCTCGTTTTTCAGGCGCGTGAAACGCGTGAACAATTTGGACATATCGGCCTCCGCAATACCGTAGCCTTGATCGGTCACGTTGAGCATCCATGCGCTGCCATCGCGCTTGAGGCCAAGCGTCACTTTCGTCTGTGGCGGGCTGTACTTGATGGCGTTCGAGAGCAGGTTGATCAGCGCGCGAGCCAGCAAGTCACGATCACCCATTACCCAGGCATCGTGCTCCTCACCGTCGACGGTGATGGATATTTTTTTACTCGACGCCAGCGACCACGCTTCCTCGGCGGCGTCGCGCATCACTTCGTGCAACTCCAGCAGCGCGAAATCCTGGGGACGTGCGCGCTCAGCTTTTGCCAGTCGCAGAAAATCATCGGCAAGATTTAACGTACGCCGCGAATACTTGCCGATGCGTTCCACCAGCTTCTCGACCGGCATCGACCCCGGCTCTTCGCGCTGCATTTCCAGCAGCGTGAGGATGGAAGCCTGCGGCGAGCGCATGTCGTGCGAAAGAAAGCGCAAGGCCTCGTCGCGGCGACGTTCCGACTCGCGCAGCGGCGACACATCCACCAGCGTCACGATCGAGCCGGTGCGCATCCCGCGCGCCGAAAATGATGGCGCGATATGCACCAGAAATTCGCGGCCCGCGGGCCCTGCCGCCTCGAGCGAAATGGCTTTGGTTTGATCGTAAGCGTCAGACCAGATTTCCGGCCAGCTGCGGCTGTCGCCGTGACGCAGCAGTGCCAGCATGGCGAATAAATCACTGCCGTCCAGTGTGCGTGGCGATTGCGGCGCGCCGCTATTCAAACCCATTTCGGCAAACAGCCGATCCGCACTGGTATTGGCAAACAACACGCGCCCCGCCGAATCAGTCACCAACACCACTTCAGGGACGCTCTCAAGGCTGTCAGCCACAAAGCGATTCAGGTTGCGCATGCGCTGCGTGGCGTTTTGAAAAGTGGCGATGCGGTTTTCGATCACGTCGGGCGCGAACATCCGTTTGGCGATTTGCGGTGCGATCAACTGCGCCGCTTCCTGCGGCACCACGACAGGCTCACGCGCGAGCCGCAGCAGCTCGTCATCAAAGAATCGCTGCGTTGCCTCAAGCTTGCGCCAACTCCAGAGCGGGTACGCGAGCAGTAACGCGCACACCGGCACCACCGGCGACAGCCACCAATGCGCATATTGAAAAACCAGCGCGGAACAAAGCAGCGCGAGCCCTGCGGCCAATGCGGTAAGCAACAGCGAACGGCGGGGGCTGAGCCGCAGGTAAGTGAGCATTACGCCGAACAACAAGGTGATGGTAACTGCGGCGGTCTGCCAAACGTTCGCACGCCGGATATCAATGCCTTCCTGCAAGCCCTGCAAAATATTGGCGTGGATTTCGATTCCCGGCATATTGCTCGCCTCACCCGAAACAGGCGTGGGAAATTCATCACGCAATCCCGCCGCAGTGGTGCCAACCAGCACCAATTTATTTTTAAACGTATCCGCCGGATATTGCCCGACGAGAACATCCGCGTAGGATATTCTTTTGAAATGACCCGGAGGCCCCGCGTACGGGACAAGATATAAATTATCCCGAACCCAGTACTGCCCTGCCTGCGCCTGCTGGAGATTTTTTGTGCCCGGCAAGGCGCGCGTCGGCGGCCAGTTCAAAGGGTCTGCGATCAACAAAACTGCCAACGCGAGACTCGGATGGCGCGCAGCGCCACCGCCGGCACGCAGAAAAGTGCTGCGAACGATACCGTCGCGATCCGGCTCCGCGTCGATCTGCGCGAGCCGGGCGGCGGCGCTCGCGAATATTGGTACCGGCTGTATTTCGCCGGTAATTTCGCCGTCATCGACATTTTTTGTCACCGGCAATATCACGCGACCGTTGTTGAGGATCGCCTCGCCAAGGACGCGATCTGCGTTCGGATCGCGCGTGTCCGGCTCGGTCAATACGATGTCGAAAGCGACGGCCTTTGCGCCTTCAGCGCTGAGCTTGTCAATCAGGGTCGCATGCACCGCGCGCGACCACGGGAAGCGGCCGATCCGGCGCAGGCTTTCCTCGTCGATTCCGATGATGACGATGTCGTCGCGTGGCGGGCGTTTTATCAGCTCGATTGCGCGATCATAAAGCGTTTGGTCGAGGCGAAAAAACCAATCCCATTTCAACGCAGCCGCACTGCCTGCGACCAACAACGCGCTGATCACCACCCATTCGCGTATTGCCGGGTGACGCCACAGTGCGGTAACGCCCAGCAAGGCGTGCCTTTACCGGGGGATGGGGACAGGTGCAGCGGCAGGAGTTAACGGCTGCGACAGCCACCAGCTGCGGCCCAGCGGGTATATTTCCAGCAGACGCGGCACACTCCAGGTGCCGGGCGGCTGCTCATTCGGCTTTTCAGTGCCGACGACGGTGCGGACGCGGATGTAGTACGCATTGACGGGAAGCTCGCCCAGTTCAAACCTGTTGCCCGCGATTATCCGGTCTGAGGCAATGTTGATAAATCGTTCGTCACGCGCGATCTGCACTTGATGTGTGGCTGCCGCCGAGCCCACGATCTCGATTGATCTGCTGCTGCCGCCGCCACCGCTCATGTTGAGATCCGGCGCCTCGGTGACCACGACGAAGCCCGCCGTCTGGCTCCAGGGGCCGGTGTTGCCCTTGGCATTCACACTCGCGGCGCGCCAGAAATACGCTGCCGGTTTCAGCAATGACGCGGGGGAAAACGTCAAACCCGACAGCGCTTTCTCGTCGACGACGGGATTGACGAATGACGCGTCGGCGGCGATTTGAACGCGGTATGCCACCGCTTCGGTCGATGCCAGCCATACCAGTCTGACCCGCCCGCTTGATGATCGCGCATTGTCACGTGGCGCGGTGAGTGCAGGCGGTAGTGGCCGCGCCTTGATGGTAAAGGCATGCGTGGCGTCTTTACCCTCCAGCGCGTTTACGTCCACCCCGCGCACGCGCAGAAACAGCGCGCCGTCCGGCAAATTGACGAACCCCACATCGGGCGTCAATGACGATGCATTGGCAATCAGATTGGTGAACGCGGCATCGACCGCGATTTGCGCACGGTATGACACGGCAGCAAGCACGGCCGGAAAGGTGAATTTTGCATCGGGTGTTTCAATTTGTTTAGGCAGTGACGTGACATCAGGTGCTGGCAGCAGCGCGATCGGCGGCGAAGGCGCTTTGCCTGCCTCGACGAATGTGCCGAAACCGGTGCGCAGTGGCAGACCCTTTGCGGCCGATGTGGCATCGGTCGCGGCCGACTTCGGCGAGGCCGACGTCACCACCACCAGCCCCTCCACCACCTCGCTCTGCCCGCGCAAGCCGGTGTCGTCCGCGCCAACGCGAAATATGGTGCCACGCACGCCCATGTTGGAGGTCGGCGTGCGGATTTCGTAGCGGCCGCCGGGATTTTTTTGTTTGATCACGTTGGTCTCGACACGACCGCCATCGAGCCGCACCACCGTGTCGGTCACGCCACCGCTGTTGACAAACTGACGCGCCGTTTCCACCCGCACGCTTGATTTCGGCTGCACCGTGAGTGTGGAGCCGTCGGCGAGTTTGATGGTGACGAATCCGCCGTCGCCGGTGGTGAGCTTGTCCCCTTCTTTCACTTTGCTGCCGCGCTCAACCGCCCCCGCGCTGGACTCAACCGCGCCCTGCGTGGCGATGATCTCGACAGCAGCAGTTTCGAGCCGCATGGCCGACACGGGAATTTTTATTTGCGAACCGAGCGCGAGCCGGCGCGGATCGGCGATGGTGTTGAATTTTGTGAAAAGTTGCCAGTCATCCGGATTGACCAGATAACGCTTCGCCAGCTTGATCAGCGTGTCACCGGCTTGCGCAGTGTGTGTGAACAGGCGCGGCTCTTCGGCGCGCAACGACAACGTCATCGATGCAAAAAAAATCGCCGCAGCGATCAACTTGAAATTTTTCAATTGGTCTTTCCCTGTATTGTCACAACGAAAAACCGCTGGTCGATTTTCCGGAAACGCTGGTCAATAATTTGCCAATGCAATGCCATTTTTACGCTGCGGGCTCGCCGGGCACGCTGGTTTTTTCAAGCCGGTAGCCGAAGTTATATACCGGCGTCAGGCGCACGCCGCGCGCGGGACCCAAGTCGAGCTTCTTGCGCAGGCGACTGACGTGTGTATCGACAGTTCGTGATTGCACATCCGATGTTTGCCCCCAAACACTTTCCGAAATGTGCCCGCGCGAGATGAGCCTGCCGATATTGCGAAACAGGAAAACAGTCAATTCGTATTCCTTGTCGGTCAATTCAATCGGCGTTTTATCGAGTGTCACTACCCGCTCAACCAGATTGATTGTGTAAGGCTCCACTTCCATCAGTTCCGCGTCTGAATTTTTCGGCCGATTGCGTCGCAGCAGCGCCTCCACCCGCGCCAGCAATTCGAGACGACGTACCGGCTTAACCATGTAGTCATCCGCCCCTGCGGTCAGCGCGCTGACAATGTCGGCCTCCGAATCACGGCTGGTCGCGAATAACACCGGTACCGTGGACTGCTGTTTTTCACGCAACCATTTCACCACCTCTTCGCCGGAAAGATCCGGCACATGCCAATCGAGCAGGAACAGATCAAAACTTTCACGCGCCGCCTCGCGCACAATCGTCTTGCCTGACGTGAAATTGTGTACCGTGTGACCGGCTGCTTCCAGCCAGTGGTGCATCGTCGTGCCGACGGCGACATCATCTTCCAGCAGTGCGATTCGCATGACTTCCCCAAGTCGTTTAGGTAGCGGCAATTGTAGACGGTTTAACGCCGCCGCTACCGGGCTACGCTGCCGGGCTTTAGTGGAAGCCGTTGGCTGTTATCGGCTCGAGGCGGTAACCGGCATTGTAGAGGGGTTGCAGGCGATAGCCGTTCTCTGGCGAGAGATCGAGCTTTTTACGGATGCGCGAGATGTGGGTGTCGATGGTTCTCGACAACTCCGAAATCGGGCGGCCCCAGACCGAGCTTGCGATGAGTTCGCGCGAGAGTAATTTTCCGGCATTCTTGAACAGAAAAATCGCCAACTCAAACTCTTTTGCGGTCAAGTCGATCACCGTTTTCTCGCGATACACCTGACGACCGCTGGGCACGAATCGAAATACACCGAACACTTCTTCGCCAATACCGATGGGACCGCGACTCAGCCGCCTCGTCACGGCGCCGATCCGGGCGAGCAGCTCGTAGCGACGAATCGGCTTGACCAGGTAATCGTCGGCACCGGCGTCGAGCGCGCGCACCACGTCGTGCTCCGTGTCGCGGATGGTGGTGAAAAGTATCGGCGCAACAATGTGGGGCTGTGCTTTCAACAATTTAAGCACCTCCAGGCCGGTAATATCGGGCAACACCCAATCGAGCAAAAAAACATCGAAAGTATGCAGCGATGGATGGCTTAAAAGTTCGACGCCGGACGCGCAAACGGTGACGAGATGATCCGCGTCTTCCAGCCATTTCTTTGTTATCGCGCTGATTTCTGCGTCATCTTCCAGAATGGCAATCTGCATTGCGGCTCCCCTTCGACGTTCATTATTCCAGGCTTTTCACAGGCGCACCGATCACAGACCCACAAGCGATCATGCACTGCGAAATAACGACAATGCCAAGACTAGCCGTTATTGTTGCCCAATGGGAAACGTAATTGCACATTTTACAAATGTGACACAAGAAGCCAGTTCCTGCTGCTGACGCGCATGTGCTCACTACCGCAGCGCTTTCATGCCTTCCTCAAGACCTTTCCCGGTCATCGGAAACATGCGGTCTTCCATCAATTCGCGCACAATCTTGATCGACTGCGTCCACGGCCAGTGCGCTTCCGGCGAGGGATTGATCCAGATTGCGCGTCGATATAAATCGGTGAGCCGCTTCAGCCAGACGATGCCGGTCTCATCATTCCAGTGCTCGACGCTGCCACCCGGCTGGAGGATTTCATAAGGGCTCATGGTGGCGTCGCCGACGATGATCAATTTATAGTCGTGGCCGTATTTATGCAGCACGTCGAAAGTTGAAAATTTTTCGCTGTGCCGCAAACGGTTATTGCGCCAGACAGACTCATAAATAAAATTATGGAAATAAAAATATTCGAGATGTTTGAATTCGCTCTTGCATGCCGAGAATAATTCTTCGCAGCGATGCACGTAATCATCCATCGAGCCGCCGATATCCAGAAACAGCAGCACCTTCACTTTGTTGTGCCGCTCCGGCACCAGCTTTAAGTCGAGATAGCCGGCGTTGTGGGCGGTGGAACGAATGGTGCCGTCCATGTCCAATTCTTCTTCAGCGCCTTCGCGGGCGAATTTGCGCAAGCGCCGCAGTGCCAGTTGAATATTGCGGATACCCAATTCAACGTTGTCGTCGTAGTCACGGAATTCGCGCTTGTCCCAGACTTTCACCGCACTGCGGTTGCGCGAGCCGTCCTGGCCGATGCGAATGCCTTCGGGGTTGTAGCCATACGCGCCGAATGGCGACGTGCCGGCGGTGCCGATCCATTTTGAGCCGCCCTGATGGCGTCCCTTTTGTTCTTCGAGACGTTGCTTTAACGTCTCCATCAATTTGTCCCAGCCGCCGAGCGCCTTGATTTCCGCTTTTTCTTCGTCCGTCAATAATCGCTCGGCAAGTTTTTTTAGCCACTCTTCCGGGATGTCGGCGGGGAGCACCGCATCGAGCGCTTCGACACCTTTGAAGTAAGCCGCGAAGGCGCGATCAAAGCGGTCAAAATTGGCTTCGTCCTTCACCAGACAAATGCGCGACAGATGATAAAAATCATCGACGCTGCCGTGGATCACGCCCTTTTGCATCGCCTCGCACAGCACCAGGTATTCTTTCACCGATACCGGCAGGCCGCTTTGTTTCAGGGAGAGGAAAAAATCAATCAGCATGGGAGCGTAGAACGCCTATTGGCGCGGCTCTTGGAACATTTATGCCATGAAACCAGCGCCAGTGCTAGGGGTTTGTTGAAATTTGATGCGATAACCGGAGAAGCGCGATCATCGCACAGGCACTCCTTCCCCTGGCTACAGGGGAAGGTGGGGATGGGGTCGATACACATGTCAAGCGTGGCGCTGTATCGCTGACGCCCCCATCCCGACCTTCCCCCGCGATTGCGGGGGAAGGAGTAGATACACGCAGATCGCGCGGCTTCGAAAAATGCCCCGCGCGTGGAATGCATATCGAATTTCAACAAGCCCCTAGACCTCAATATCAACGATTCCGCTTAGACAGAAAAACCAGCTTCTCAAACAAATGCACGTCCTGCTCATTTTTCAGCAGCGCACCGTACATCGGCGGAATGAGCTTATTCGTGTCACCCGACTTCAAGGCCTCCGGCGGAATATCCTCGGCGACGAGCAGCTTGATCCAATCCAGCAATTCAGAGGTCGATGGTTTTTTCTTTAATCCCGGCATGTCGCGAATGTCGAAAAAAACTTCCATCGCTTCCTTGAGCAGGGCTTTTTTCAATCCGGGAAAATGCACATCGACAATTTGCTGCATGGTGGTTTTATCCGGAAAGCGGATGTAGTGAAAAAAGCAGCGCCGCAAAAATGCATCCGGCAATTCTTTTTCGTTGTTGCTGGTGATAAAAATAATCGGCCGGTGTTTGGCGACCACGGTCTCGCGCGTTTCGTAACAGTAAAACTCCATCCGATCCAATTCACGCAGCAGATCATTCGGAAATTCAATATCGGCTTTATCGATTTCATCGATCAACAACACCACTTGTTCATCGGCCTCAAAGGCGCGCCACATGGTGCCCTTGGCGATGTAATTCTTGATGTCCTTGACCTTTTCCTCGCCAAGCTGCGAGTCACGCAAGCGGGAGACAGCGTCGTACTCGTAGAGGCCCTGCTGCGCCTTGGTGGTGGATTTGATATGCCATTGCAGCAGCGGTTTGCCAAGCGCAGCGGCGACCTCTTCGGCGAGCATGGTTTTGCCGGTGCCGGGTTCGCCCTTGATCAGCAGCGGTCGCTGCAAAGTGATGGCGGCGTTCACCGCGAGCATCAAATCATCGGTCGCAATATAGTTTTGACTGCCTGTAAACTTCATGGATGTGTGCCGCAATGTTATAGACATCAACATTATACGTTTGGAGATCATCTTGAAAATTCGTCTAGCGCTGTTACCGTTTGTTGGCGTGACTGCAGCCTGTATCTCATCCGCGACGGCCGCGCAAACCAGCGTCACCATTTATTCCAGCGCGCAACCCGGCACGCTGTCGCCTGCGACGTTTCGCAATGGCGGGGAAAGTTTCGCGATTCCCGGCTATGGCGTGGTGAGGCAGAGTCAGGATGTCAACCTGATGAAGGGCCGCACCATCATTCGCGTCTCCGACGTGCCCGCGCTGATCGACCCGACCACCGTTTTGTTCGAGTCGCTCACCGATCCTGCTGGTACGCGGGTGGTCGAGCAGAGTTTTGAATTTGATCTCACCAGCACCGCCAAGCTGCTGCAAAAATATCTGGATCGCGAAGTCACCGTTGAGCAGGTGCGCGGGCAGACCGTTGAATCGATTACCGGCACGTTGATCGGCACGCAAGGCGGTTTGATTTTGCGGATGCCTGACGGCGCGATTCGTACGGTAAGCAATTATTCAGGCGTGCGGCTCGCCACACTGCCCGGCGGGCTCATCAGCAAGCCCACGCTGGTCTGGGATGTCGCTGCCGAGCGCGCTGGCGTACACAAATCGCGTTTCAGTTATCAGACCGCAGGCATTACCTGGTGGACGGATTACAACCTCACACTTAGCGAAGGCACGGGCGCCAACGCCTGCAAGCTCGATGTCGGCGCGTGGGTGACGATTGTGAATCAGACCGGTGCCACGTTTGCGGACGCGAAGTTAAAGCTGGTTGCGGGTGATGTGCAGCGCGCGCAGCCGCGTCCGCAGCAAAGTGCTCGCATGAACGATGGCATGGTGGCGATGCAAGC
>JAYVXF010000058.1:0-23333 GCA_043793345.1 Betaproteobacteria bacterium
CGGGAATCCAAGGTAACGAAGGCAAACTTAGATTCCCGCCTTCGCGGGAATGACGGTTCACGATGAATATTGTCGTCAATATTCCTGACTGCTGTGTAAGTAACGAACCCGAGGCATCCAGTGACAACTCCAAAGCGCACTTTCTCGTTTGAGTTTTATCCACCCAAGACCTTGGACGGCAGCGCCAAACTGCGCGAAGTGGTGAAGCAGCTCGCACAGTTTCATCCGACCTTTTTTTCGGTGACCTTTGGCGCCGGCGGTACCACGCAGGAGGGCACGCTGGCGACCGTGCTCGACATTCGCGCCGCCGGCCATGCCGCAGCGCCGCACATCTCCTGCATCGGCTCGACGCGTGAAAACATTCGCGCGGTCATTCATGCCTACAAGGATGCGGGCATCAAGCACACGGTTGCGCTGCGCGGCGATCTGCCGTCGGGCATGGCGGTGCCGGGGGAATTCCGCCACGCGATCGATCTGGTGAAATTCATTCGCCAGGAAACGGGCGACCATTTCCACATCGAAGTCGCGGCGTACCCCGAGTGCCACCCGCAAGCGCGCAACGCGCAGGAAGACATCAAACATTTCATCAGTAAAGTCGAGGCAGGCGCCGACTCGGCGATGACGCAATATTTCTACAATGCCGATGCGTACTTTCATTTTGCCGAGCAGGTGCAGGCGAAGGGCGTAATGATTCCCATCGTGCCGGGCATCATGCCGATCGCCAGTTTTACACAACTGGCACGTTTTTCGGATGCGTGCGGCGCGGAAATTCCGCGCTGGGTGCGCCGCAAAATGGAAGGCTATGGCGAAGACGGCGCCTCGATCCGCGCCTTTGGGCTGGATATCGTGACCGATCTCTGTGCAAGGTTGCTCGAAGGCGGCGCGCCGGGACTGCATTTCTATACGCTCAATCAAGCAGGATTGTGTTCTACCGTTTGGCAGCGGCTCGGTATTTAGACCCTCGACACCAGCCATCCCCTGATTGAGGTAACACCAGCACTGGCGCGGTGTCTGGCATGAAAATGGCTGGAAAGCCGCGCCAGTGCTAGAGTTTTCCCTTTTTTTCATGCATGGAAGCGCACCATCGCCTCACCGTTTGTGCGACACTATGCACACAACAAAACGTTTTCCGACGCACGCACCGTCGCCGGATTCAACCAGAGATTGGGACGCGCATGAAAATACTTAAGCGAATATTTCTTGGCTGTCTGCTCGCAACGGCGAGCGTGATGGCGTTTGCACAAAGCGAGGTCGTCACCAATCGCGCCACCGAGTTGCGTGCTGCGCCTGACGACAGCGCAACGGTCATCCGCACGCTTGCCGACAGAACCACGGTCACCTCGCTCGAACGCAAAAGCGCGTGGACGCGGGTGAAGAGTGGCAACGACACCGGCTGGGTGCGCATGATGTATTTGCGCGGCGGCGCAACCGTGGTGGTCGATGAAAAATCATCCGGCGGCGGCTGGCTGGCGGGGTTCAATCGCCTGCTCAGTGGCGGCAGTAGTCGCGGCAATCAGCGCGCGCAAAGTGCGACGGTGGGGATACGCGGCATTACCGAAGAGGATCTGAAAAATGCCGATCCCGATCCAGCCGCTTATTCGAGCATGAAGAGTTACGCAGCGTCCGATTCGTCGGCGCGCCTGCTGGCCTCGCAGGGAAAGCTGGCATTTCGTAGTATTGCGTATCTCGCGCAAGACGCAGCGGATGCCGCTGCCGCCGCAGGAGGCAAAAAATGAACCTGATAACTATTCGCCCGTTGTTCGTTGGGTCGTTGTTGTTGCTTGCCGGTTGCGCCGGCATGCCCAATATTTCAAGCCTCCCAAGTGGAATGGGGGGCTTATCCAATCTCATTCCAGGAGCCAGTGGCACCGACAAGATGGGCAACCTGCAAAGCATCGTGAAGGATGCATCGGATGTTTTCCGGGACATCCCCGAAAGCGAAGAAATCGCAATCGGCGAGGCGATGGCGACGGGTTTGCTGGGGGCGGCGCCATTGTTGAGAAATGAGCGGATTGAGCGCTACGTCAATCAGGTTGGCCGGTGGGTCGCACTCCACTCGGAACGTCCGAACCTGCCGTGGCATTTTGCGGTGCTTGATTCGGCGGTGCCGAATGCTTTTGCAGCACCCGGTGGTCAGGTATTCATTACCACCGGTCTCCTCTATCGGATGCGTTCGGAGTCCGAGCTGGCCGGCGCGCTAGGGCACGAGATCGCGCACGTCGTGATGAAGCATCATTTGAACGCGATCAGGAAAGGCGGTGTGGCGGGTTTGGCGGCGACCGGTGCTGGCATGATCGCGGATTCAAAAATCAAGGGAACTGGCCTGGTCGCGCAGATCGGCAAAGGCTGGGTGAAAGGCACCTTGTCTGGCGGGAAAGAGTTGTACGTTAAAGGCTTGAGTCGCGATGACGAGCTTCAGGCAGACCGGGTAGGCATGATTCTCGCGGCACGTGCAGGCTACGATCCCTTCGGCCTGCCCACGGTGCTGCAGTTGCTGCAAGAGCTCAGCACAGACGAGGCGGCAGCGAAGAGCCTCGTCTATCGCAGCCATCCCACGCCTGAAGCCAGGCTGGCGGCGCTGGACACGGCAATCGGCAAGTCCATGGATCAATATTCGTCGCAGCCCACCTTGCAAGACCGCTTCGCCACCATGATTTTAGGCACAGCGCCGCCACCTGAGAGAAATTCGGCAGCACCAGCGAAAGTGCCTGCAAAGCCAGTCGTAAAGGCACCGCCCAAGACGCAGCAGTAGCCGTTTCACCGACAAGAAAAGCCGGGCGTTGCCCGGCTTTTTGCTGCCCGCGCGGCTCGCAGACAACCCCTCATGCGCTGATTTCTGCAATTCGTCCATCAGCGGTTGTGGCGATCCACTGCGCATCGCAAACTCCGCCCATCGTAAATAAACACTTTCCGGGAGCCGAACATGAATAAAATTTCATCCCTGCCAGATTCACATCCACTTCTCTCACCCCCACTTGTCTCACGCTCACTACTCGCCGCACTCGCCGTTGTCTTGCTGGTCGCCGCCATTGCGATGGGTCTTGCCGCCATGCATCAGAGCGGCTGGATGGATGGAAACCTGATGTTGTTCGATCACGAGCTCTCCGACTCGGCACTCGGCTGGGCGATTGCGATTCCGATTTTGTTGCTGGTCGCGGTTATCGTCGCGGTGGTGTGCGCGGGCGCTGCGCTGTTGACCGTCGTCGCACTGGCGTTTGCAGCGGTCATCACGGTATTCGCACTGCTGCTGGCGATGGCACCGTTCGCGATTTTGCTGGCGATACCGGTGTTGGCGGTCTATGGCTTGGTGAAACTGTTTCAGCGGAGTGCTGTGCAGGCCGCGTAGCTTGGCAACTGGATAACTCCATCCGCCCTCACATGCGCAAAATCGATTGAGCGCGGATGCCGGAGGCCAGTGAAATGTTATTCGGTTTTGATGGCATGTTCCGCTTAAATTTTTAGAAAGTCGACCATCTGTCGCGCAGTAACGATGCGCGTGGACAGATGCTTGCGAAACGCCAGGACACCGCTCTTGTCCCCGGTCACCAAGTGGCTCGCAGCACCGGCTTCTGCCATCGCGAAAAGAAAATTGTCAGCCGGGTCAGGCGAAATATCGAGCGTTGGTAAATCGGTTAACAAGGTGGCGCGATCCCGCAATCGGTTGATGAGCCAGCCGATTTCGGCCGAGTGGATCAATTTCCTGACGTGTGGGTAGCGTGCAACGCGGGTGATTTCTTCGATTTGCTTAGCACTGGACAGCAAGTCAAATCGTCCGTCCATCCAGGCGTGAACCAGCAGGTTCGGCAGAGAGTCCGCTTTGAAAAAAGCCGACAACAGAATATTGGTGTCAAGTATGACCCGCATGGCGCGACCGGCCTACGCGCGCTTTGCCGTCTTTCTGGTTAGTTTCTTTGATCGTGAAAGTGAAGCGCGCGGCGCACCCCACATTTCGGCGCGAACTTTGCGAAGTGCATCGTCAATGCTGGCTTCAATCTCGCTGTCGGGAATATCAACATTTCGCGCCTCGACATCTGCGACGGTTTGGGAAAAGACGGCCTTCTGAACTGCCTGCTCGATGAATTTGGAAAGATCGCCTTTTTTCATTCCGCGTTGCGCCAGAAACGAGCGCAACGATACGTCAGTGTCTTTTGACACTTTGACGGTCCAACGTACGAGATCATCCATGGAGCCTCCGGTACAGATGAGACGTGTATACGCATAAACGTCTATATGCTTATGTTAGCGGTTTCTATGGCGCATGACAACTGCGCAACTGCGTTGACTTGCGGCGCGGGACGGACTTCTTAAACCTACCGAAACGTAATCACCTGCGCCGACACCGGCTCCACATATTCTTCAGCGTCAAACGCTTTATCACCATCCGCATCGGCAATCCCACCCGCCTTCACGTCGGCGAAATCAAAAAGATTGCGATCCAGCAAATGCGAGGGCGCGACATTCTGTATCGAGCGGAAAATACTTTCGACGCGGCCGGGAAATTTCTTGTCCCAGCCGCGCAGCAGTTGCTTCACCTGTTGGCGCTGCAAATTATCCTGCGAGCCGCATAGATCACAGGGAATGATCGGGAACTGTTTGACTTCGGCATAGGCTTCAAGATCGGCTTCTTCGACATAGGCGAGCGGGCGAATGACGACGTGTTTGCCGTCGTCGGAGACCAGCTTGGGCGGCATGGTTTTTAATTTGCCGCCGAAAAACATGTTCAGAAAAAGCGTATTGATAATGTCGTCGCGATGATGTCCCAGCGCAATTTTGGTCGCACCGATTTCAGAGGCCACCCGATAAATCACGCCGCGCCGCAAGCGTGAACACAGCGAACACATGGTCTTCCCGTCGGGAATGACCCGCTTCACGGTCGAGTAGGTGTCCTGCTCTTCGATACGGAAGGGAACACCCAATCCGCGTAAATATTCGGGCAGGATATGCGCCGGATAGCCCGGATGTTTTTGATCGAGATTGAACGCGAATATCTCAAACGGTACGGGAGATTTTGCGCGCAGCATCAGCAGCACGTCGAGCATGGCGTAGCTGTCCTTGCCGCCGCTTAAGCACAACATCACCTTGTCGTTCGCCTCGATCATGTTGAAATCGGCGATGGCCTGGCCGGTAAGACGGCGCAGACGCTTGGTAAGTTTGTTGGCCTCGAATTGCTGTTTTTGCGAAAGGCTGGCGGCGGTGGCGGTGATCTTCATGCCGGGTATTTTACCGGCTACCGGTGGTGGACGCTACCCAGCATAATAATGACAAAATCAAGCACCGGAGCGGGTTACCAGCCATTTGTGCCGTAAGAGGCGCGCCAGTGCTAGAGTTTACCGATTGGGAACTCCTATTAACCCGTCATTCCCGCGACGGCGGGAATCCAAGTTTTCATCAGGTCGTGATGTCTCAACGAAATTGGATTCCCGCCGTCGCGGGAATGACAGAAAATTTAGGTTGATAGAAGTTCCTGATTGAAACGCAGTTGCTCAATCATCACAGCGCAAGCTCGCGTCCACCATCCACCGCGAGTATTTGTCCGGTGACATAGGGCGCGTCGAGCATCAAATATTTCACCGCGCCGGCAATGTCTTCCGGCGAGCCGGTACGCCTTAACGGCGTTTGCAATACGATACGTTCGCGCTCGGCAGCGGGATAGTCCGTGGTGCCATCGGGCCATATGATCGCGCCAGGCGATACACCGTTCACGCGAATGTTGGGTCCCAGCTCCAGCGCAAGCGAGCGCGTGAGACCCGCCAGACCCGCCTTCGCAACGGAATAGACGGCAAAGTCTTTCAGCGGCCGCTCGGAATGTATGTCGACGATATTGACGATGCTGCCCTTGGTCTTTTGCAGATACGGCACGGCCGCCTGCGACAAAAATAGCGGTGCTTTCAAATTAGTGCCGATCAGCTCGCGCCAGTTGTCCTCATCGATTTTGCCAATCGGTGTCGCGACGAAAGTTGAGGCGTTATTGACCAGGCCATCGAGCTTGCCGAACACCGAAGCCGCCTGATCGATGAGGCCTTTCAGCGCGTTGTAGGCGAGCAGGTCACCCTGCAATACGGACGCTGATTTTGTGCGCAGCGCATTCAGCTCTTTCACCAGCGCATCCGCATCAGCGCGCGAACGGTTGCAATGCACGATCACGTTCGCACCCGCCGCGTGCAAGCTGCGCGCGATGGCCGCACCGACGCGCCTGGCGGCGCCGGTGATGATGATGGCCGGGTTGGCGTGTGGGTTAGCGTGCGGGTCGATGTGTGGGTTGCTGCCGGTTTTTGTCATGGGATAATCCTTTATTCAATTTTAGCCTACCGTATGCGCACGCCACTGCCACGCAATCAATCGCATCGCCTGCCCGCGCCGACGGGCGATGCGCTGCTGCACACGGCAGCCTGTGCGGCGATGCTGCATGCAGAAATCGCGAACGCAAACGGCTGGCTTTCGTTCGCGCGCTTCATGGAACTTGCTCTGTATGCGCCAGGCTTGGGCTACTACGCGGCAGGCGCGCGCAAATTCGGCGCGGACGGCGATTTTGTGACTGCCCCGGAAATCTCATCAATGTTCGGTCAATGCCTCGCGCAGAGCGTCAGTGAAGTGCTGTGCGAAACCGGTGGCGACGTGCTGGAATTGGGGCCCGGTTCGGGCAAACTCGCCATCGACATTCTGCCGGCGCTCGACGCGCGCGGCACCTTACCGGGCAAATATTTTCTGCTTGAAGTCAGCGCCGATTTGCGCGAGCGCCAGCAGCTCACCATCGCGACGTTACCATCGCATCTTCGGCAGCGCGCCGTGTGGCTCGATCAATTGCCGCAGGATTTTATCGGTGCGGTGATCGCCAATGAAGTGCTCGATGTTATTCCGCTACACCTCGTCAATTTTTCAGGTGGTGAAATTTTCGAACGTGGCGTCGCGGTAAAAGACGGCGCGTTTGCATGGCAGGATGTTGCGTTGCCAAAAAATTTAATCGCGCCAGTCGCACAGGTTCATGAAAAATATCTCAACCACGCGCCGCCTGAAGGCTACCTGACCGAAGTTGCCCCCGCCGTAAATGGGCTGGTGCGGAGCCTTGCGCAATCGATCAAGCGCGGCGCGCTGATTTTTATCGATTACGGATTTCGCGGCGCCGAGCTTTATCATCCAAGCCGCGTCACCGGCACGTTGATGTGCCACTACCGGCACTACGCACACACCGATCCATTCCTTTTTCCGGGGCTGCAGGACATCACCGCGCACGTCGATTTCACCGCCGTTGCTGACGCAGGCGTCAGTGCGAATTTACAGTTGCTCGGCTACACGACGCAGGCGAATTTTTTGCTTGCGAGCGGCTTGACGGATCGCCTGAACATTGCCGACGCCGATGCCGCCGCAAAATATTTGCCGCTGACCAATCAAGTGCAACGCCTGGTGTCGCCGGCCGAGATGGGTGAGTTTTTTAAAGTGATCGGATTTGCCAAAGGATTGGCGTCACCGATTACGGCATTTCAAATTGCGCGTCAATTACCGCTGTGATGGCGCCATGCTTCCAGACAAACTCTAGCGCTGGCGCGGGTCATGGCGCATAAATGGCTGGAACGCCGCGTTAAATGGCGTTCTACGCGTAATGATGCTGCGCGTTGCGCGCGAAGTCAGCTTGGTCGAGCACGACAGTCGGCGTCCCCCACGAGGCGATTGCCAGCAATGTCACGTCGCCTCATTCGCGGCTAATTTGCTAGACTGTGGGCATTGGGCATCGAAGCATTACGCGAAATCGCAACTTGAATTTGAGCATGTCAAACCCACCCATCTCAGCCACGCCGCAAACACTTCCGCCGCCGACACCGCCCGCCACCACGACCGCGACAATCACCGTGGAGCCGGTGGTGTGGCTGCATCGCTGGAATCCCGCGCTGATGTCGTTTCGGCTGCGGCGCGATCCGGCTTACGTTTTTGTGCCCGGCCAGTTCGCCCGTATCGGGCTGGTCAAGGAAAACGGTGAGACGCTGTGGCGCGCTTACTCGATTGTGTCCGCGCCGCACGAAGCGTTCCTCGAATTTTTCCTGCTGGTGGTGCCCACCGGAGAATTCTCCAGTCGCGTTGGACGTTTCAATGTCGGCGACACGATGCTGGTGGAGCAAATGCCGCAGGGTTTTCTGACCGTTGATCGTTTCAGGCAGCCCGAACGTGAACAGGATTTGTGGCTGCTCGCCACCGGCACCGGTCTGGCGCCGTACATTTCGATGCTGCGCGATGAAAGTGTGTGGAAACGATTCGAAAATATTGTCATCGTCCTGTCGGTGCGCGAACGCCACGATCTCGGCTACACCGAAGAGCTGGAGCAGCTAGCTGCTGCCCATGCGCGCGCGGGACAGGCGAAATTTCATTTCGTCAAAACCCTCACCCGCGATACCCTGCATGGCGCGCTGGCTGGCCGCATCAATACGCTGCTCGAGTCGGGCGCGCTTGAGGCGGCGACCGGCGTGGCGCTAAGTGACGCGCGCTCGCGATTCATGTTGTGTGGCAATCCTGAAATGGTCGAGACCATGCGCAAATTGCTGAAAGGGCGTGGATTTCGGATGAACCGGAAGCTCGAACCGGGACATATTATTGTTGAGAATTACTGGTAGCTGCAGCGGCGCGACCTTGCAAATCGCTGGCGAAAAACCACCTTCGCATTTTTACATGACACCAACCGGAGCGTTGAATTTGAAACCGAATTTCTCACCCATGCGTATCGCCACGACCGCATCCATCGCGCTGATGGCCAGCGTCCTCAATTCCTGCGCAACGCCACCGCCAGCCGACTCACCGAAGGCAATTGCCGCGGCTGTTACCGACCCTGCGCCAGAGCGCGCCGTCGGGCCGCCGCGGGCACCGGTGCGCAACGTGAGCGAAACTTTTTTCGGCCAGACCGTGGTCGATCCATATCGCTATCTTGAGGATGTCAAGAATGCGGACGTCGTCGCCTACATGAAAGCACAGGGAGAATTCGCCCGCAAAACGCTCGACGCAATTGCCGGCCGCAACACGATGCAGGCGAGAATCAGCGAGCTTGCCGAGGCGGGTGTATCGATGTCCGGCGTACAAATCTCCGGCAGCGGCACTGCCACGCGAATTTTTTATTACAAAATTTCGCCCGGCGAAAGCATGCGCAAACTTTACGTGCGCGACGGTTTCGCGGGCGCCGAGCGGCTGCTGTTCGACGCGCAGGCGTTAAATATTCCCGGACAACGTTTTGCCCTCGATTACTTTGATGCGTCACCGGACGGCAAACACGTGTTGGTCGGCATTGCGGCCGGCGGCTCGGAAGACACATCGCTGCGTATCATCGAGGTCGGCACCGCGAAGGACATTGGTGTGGTGATTGATCGTATCGGCTTCGCCGCAGAGAGCGCGTGGGCTGACGACAGTCGCGCGTTTTTTTACAATCGCCTGCCGCCGTTGCCAGCAGAAGGTGCAAAGAATCGTTATCTATTCAGCCGCGTTTATCGACACGCGCTGGGTCGCGAGGTGGAAAAAAATGAAGCTATCTTCGGTCGGGGTGTTGTTGCCGAGACGAAGATCGAGTTTGCCGACATCGACATTCCCGGCGTGCAGATGTCGCCCGATGGAAAGTTTTTGCTTGCGACCATTCGCCATGGCGATTTGAACGAGATCAGCCTTTATGTGGCACCGGCATCAAGTTACGCGCAGCCGCTGGCGTGGCGCAAGGTCGCCGAGCCGAAAGATTTGGTCGTAAGCTTCACCATCCACGACAGCGCTTTGTATTTATTGACGGCTAAGGACGCGCCGCGCAACAAGGTGGTTCGCACCTCTCTGGCGCAGCCAAATTTGGCGACCGCGACCACCATCGTGCCGGCCGGTGACACCGTGATCAAGCAGCTCGCCGTCGCGCAGGATGCGCTGTACATCCGCGAGCTGTCCGGCGGCGTGGATCGTCTGCAACGATTGAATTTCAGCAACTCCGTTTTTAGCGGCGGCAAACTTGAATTTGTGCGCCTGCCGTTTGATCTGGCGATTCGCGAAATCGTCACGCATCCGAAACGGCCGGGCGCGATTTTGCGATTGGAGGGCTGGACTGAAGCGCCGCGTTACGTCAATATTGAGGAACGCTCGGCCAACGTGATTCCGCTGGCGCTGCATCCAAAAGCGGCGGTGGATTTTGCCGCGATCGATGAAGTGCGATTCATGGTGACAGCCAAGGATGGTGTCAAGGTGCCATTGACGCTCATCTACAAAAAAGGCACCAGGCTCACCGGCAACAACCCGACGCTGCTGCGTGCCTACGGCGCCTACGGCTTCACGCAAGATCCCGCATTTAATCCGAGCACGATGGCGTGGCTGGAGCGTGGCGGCATCCTCGGCACCTGTCACGTGCGCGGCGGCGGCGAATTCGGCGATCCGTGGCACAAGGATGGACAAAAACTCACCAAGCCCAACACCTGGCGCGACCTGATTGCCTGCTCGGAATATGTCATCGAGCGTAAATTCACGAGGAAGGAAAAGCTGGCCATTCAAGGCGGCAGCGCCGGTGGCATTACCGTCGGGCGCGCGCTTACCGAGCGGCCTGATTTATTCGCAGCCGTCGTGCCAAGCGTCGGCTTGCTGGATGCACTGCGTGCAGAATTCACGCCGAATGGCCCGCCGAATATTCCCGAATTTGGCAGCGTGACCACGGCGGATGGATTCAAGGGTCTGCTGATGATGAGCGCATTTCACCATGTGAAAGACGGCACCGCGTATCCGGCGGTGTTGCTGATGCACGGCGTGAACGATCCGCGTGTCGAGGTCTGGCAATCGAGCAAAATGGCGGCGCGATTGCAGGCCGCAACTGCCAACGTCAAGAACGCCGAACCAGTGCTGCTGCGGCTGGATTACGATGCGGGTCACGGTGTCGGCTCGACACGCTCGCAACGAACCAGTGAACTGGCCGACATCTATTCTTTCCTGCTGTGGAAGTTTGGTGATCCCGCGTTTCAGCCAAAATAAAATCATCCCATGGCCGAAAAAATCGTTCGCGAGTTTCATCACACACTGCTGTGGCCGGTGCATTGCAAAAAGCAGATTTCTCCCTGCGCTCGAAATGACAATTGTTTTTAGTCGGGTTCACACCGCGCCGCTTGGCGCGACTCACTCAGAAATGATGAACACAAGCACTGGCGCGGCTTCCACGGCAGAAACGCGCCAGAATCCGCACCAGTGCTAGTGTTTGTTATTTTTTCGCTTGCGGAAAATCCGCCTGCATTGACGGCTGCGCATCGTGAAACGCCGCTAACTTCATCGCGTGTTGATGGATGCCAACGATGATCGGAAACGCATCCAGCGCGCAGTTGAAACGGTTCGCGTTGGCGACCTGCGGGATCAGGCAGATGTCGGCAATCGTCGGTGTCTCACCGATACAAAATGTACTTGGTAGTTTGCGTTTCGCCAGCGTTTGTTCAATCGCACCAAAGCCCTCGTGTATCCAGCCGCAGACCCAGCGGTTTTTCGCGTCTTCATTCGCCTGGAATTCTTCGCCAAGTTTGTCGAGGATGCGTTTGTTGTTCACCGGGTGAATGTCGCAGGCGACGATCTGCGCAATCGATCTGGCGAAGGCACGGTCGCGGATCGCGGTCGGCAGCAGCGGCGGCGCGGGATAGGTTTCATCCAGATACTCAATCATCGCCAGTGACTGCGATAGTTCGAAATCGTCGTCGATCAGG
The DNA here is from genome assembly GCA_043793345.1 of Betaproteobacteria bacterium. GTDB lineage: Bacteria > Pseudomonadota > Gammaproteobacteria > Burkholderiales > Usitatibacteraceae > UKL13-2. The sequence continues at coordinate 11,676 of JAYVXF010000058.1, forward strand.
TACGGCAGCAGGCCCTGCGGATTGATGGCGCGATAGTCGGCGCTGCGGTGGGCGTTGTTGAAAAGGTTTACGTAGCGACGCGTAGGCGCGAGGCCTTTCAGATTCAGTGCGATGCGCAAGCGATAAGCGGCGGAGGAGCGGAAATAATCATAGACAATCATGGCGAAAATCCTCGGCGTTTATAATGCGTTGATGCTACCAAAACTTGAAGTACCTGTCGCCGCAGGCGTGGCTGTCAACGCCCAGCGGATTGATCGCGCAATGCTGACGAGCTGGCTCGCGCAACCGCACGAGGTTGGGCAAAATAGTGACGCCGGATTTTCTGACGATGGAGAGTCTGGCGCGCTGCTGAATCAAACTGCGCGCGAGACCACCTTGAAACCCGCAGCGGTGCTGATCCTGGTCGTCAATCGGCCCGATGCACCCATGGTTTTATTTACGCAACGCACTGCCCACCTTACCGATCACGGTGGCCAGATCAGTTTTCCGGGCGGACGTGTCGAGGATCACGATCCAAGTGCTGCGCATACCGCGTTGCGCGAAACGGTTGAGGAAACCGGCGTCGATGCGGCGCGCATCACCTTGATCGGCAGCATCCCGCGATACACCACCGGCACCGGCTATCTCATCACGCCGGTGGTGGGCTGGATGGAGCCGCCGGTCGACTATCGGCCTGACCCCAAGGAAGTGGAAGAATGTTTTGAAGTGCCGCTGGATTTTCTCATCGCGCCACAAAACCATCGGCTCGAATCGGCGATGTACAAGGGTCGACTGCGCCAGTACTACGCGATTCCGTATGGGCACCGCTACATTTGGGGCGCGACGGCGGGAATGCTGGTGACGTTTACGCGCGTGCTGTCGAACGCACGCGGCATGTCGTTCCAGCCACCGGTTAAAATGGCGGCTGATTCAGGCTAGATTCTGTTCTGCAATTTTGAAACCACGCACGATTCACCAACGATTAAAAGGAAATTTTATGAACACCACAGCAAGCGGTTTGCAAATCGACGACACCGTTGTCGGCACGGGTGCGGAAGCTAAAAGCGGAAACATGGTTTCGGTGCATTACACCGGCTGGTTGTACAACGATGGTGTCGCAGGCGCGAAATTTGATTCGAGCAAAGACCGCGGCGAGCCATTCAAGTTTTCGCTCGGCGGCGGGCAAGTGATTCGCGGCTGGGATGAAGGTGTCGTCGGCATGAAAATCGGCGGCACGCGGCGGTTGGTGATTCCAGCCGCACTGGGCTACGGCGCGCGCGGGGCGGGTGGAGTCATTCCGCCGAATGCGACGCTGCTGTTTGAGGTGGATTTGCTCGGCACGTAGAACGGCGAGGGGCGGCGACGTCAAGCAGCCCTACAATTTGTGTGCGCCCACCATCAGCCGCTGGTACTGATTATATTTTTCATCAATCGCGCCGTCGCTGCCCGGTGAGCGCGTAACGGTGATCCACACCTCGGCGGGAAAGGTGGCGGCGAGCTCGGCCGTGTAATTGATTTCTTCCTCAGCGACGCCGCGTGCGGTGTCAAAATCGGGCGCTTTCCAGTCGAACAATAAATGCTGCGCCATCTGGTCTTTAAAAATTTCCAGATCGGCCTCATCGACATCGACGACCTCGGCGATGGTACAGCGCGCGCGTCGGGTGAGCGATACAAACGAGGCATCACAATAGCAGCGCGGCGCGCAACGATAGCCCGCTGCCAGATTGCACACCGCAAATCCGCCCGAGGTGACCCATTCGTCCTCGTCGCAAGCGCCGCTTTGCTGATAAAGCTCGGCATCAGAATTATCGAGCCTGACTGCTTTCAGAAATTTCTTCATGCTGACCCGCTTACTTAAACCGCACTTTCAGTTTTTCCATCGTCTCGCTTAGCTTGGCGCGTATGCCCGGCTCGAACGCGGAATGCCCGGCATCATTAACGATGTGATAGTCGGCCTCCGGAAAAACCCGCACCAGATCATCGGCCGCAATAATCGGACAAACCACATCGTAACGGCCTTGCACGATGGTGGTGGGAATGTGGCGAATTTTTGCGATGTTGTCGATGAGGAAATTATCGGGCAGGAAAATGTCGTTCATGAAATAGTGCGCTTCAATACGCGCCAAGCCCAGCGCCAGCCGATCCGAGCCGAAATTTGCCACCAGCGCGTCGTTGGGTAGCAGTGTCGAGCACGAGCCCTCGTAGATGCTCCAGGTGCGTGCGGCGGGCATGTGAACGGCTGCATCCGGGTTGGTCAGCAACGCGTGGTAGGCCTTGAGAATCGCGCCGGGTGCCAGGCTGATTTCGCGCTCGTGCTTATTGACCGATAAATGCGCGACGAATTTCCGCCACGCTTCCGGAAAAATATTTTTAACCCCAACCAGAAACCAGTCGATTTCCGATTGTCGGCAAAGAAAAATACCGCGCAGTATCAGCGCCATGGTTCGTTGTGGGTGATGCTCGGCGTATGCAAGCGCTAACGTAGAGCCCCACGAGCCACCAAACACCATCCAGCGCTCAATGCCCAAGTGCTTGCGCAAGGTCTCCATGTCGGCAATCAGATGCGGCGTGGTGTTGTCGCGCAATTCACCAAGCGGCGTGGAGCGACCGGCACCACGCTGATCAAAAATAACGATGCGATAGAAAGCGGGATCAAAAAATTGTCGATGCGCAGCCGACGCGCCGGAGCCCGGCCCGCCATGCAAAAAAACCACCGGCACACCGCCGGCATTGCCCGACTGCTCGAAATACATGGTGTGAATGTCGTCGAGTGCCAACGTGCCGGTCTGGAACGGCTCAATGGCTGGGTAAAAGTCGCTGATACTGCGTGTTTCAGAACCGAGTTGGGTGTCAACTTGCATGCAGTGTCGCTCGTTAAGTGATTGAAAGCAAAGATGTTATATTTGGCGGACCGGAATCGAATGGTAGCAGAAAATGTGACTTTTGGTATCTTCATACAAGATAGTAGATAGACGCTAGGCCATTTTGGTGCGGTGCATTAGAATGATGACAAAGTCATGACGGTTGTGCGATGACGCAGCCGCGAAGCAGGTGATCCCGATTCAACACTCTCAACGATTAGGCAAATAATATGCTGTACCAAGTGCACGATTTGCAGCGCGCCGTGATGGAGCCCTGGCGCTGGTGGGCGCAAGCCAACGCGGATGTTTTTGGTAGCCCCTTGTCACCAATTTCGTACACGCCGCAGGCCAACCAGTTGGCCGCCAGCTTCGAGTTGATGTTGCGGTTGACCAAGCGGTATTCGCGGCCAGCGTTTGATATTGGGCATGTTGACGTTAACGGTCGAACCGTTGAAGTCGTCGAGGAAGTGCTGTTCGATAAACCGTTTTGCCAATTGCTGCATTTCAAAAAAGCGCGGGCAACACCCAACGAGCCGAAAGTGCTGATTTTCGCGCCGTTGTCCGGGCATTTCGCCACGCTGCTTCGCGATACCGTGCGCGCCATGTTGCCGCATCACGATGTGACGATTACCGACTGGAAAGACGCCCGCGAAGTTCCCTTGGCCGAAGGGCCATTTCATTTTGACGACTATGTTGCCTACGTACAGGAATTCGTCCGCTTCATGCAAGGCCAGCATCACGGCAACGTACATGTGATCTCGGTATGCCAGCCGACCGTGCCGGTGCTCGCGGGCATTTCGCTGATGGCCGCACGCGGCGAGGCGCTGCCCACCAGCATGACAATGATGGGTGGGCCGATTGATGCGAGCAAGAGCCCAACGTCGGTGAATGATTTCGCGATGGTTCGTCCCATATCATGGTTCGAACAAAACGTGATTCAACGGGTGCCGGTGAAGTACCCCGGCGCGATGCGGCGCGTCTATCCGGGGTTTTTACAGCTTAGCGGTTTCATCGCCATGAATCCCGAGCGCCATCGCGATTCACACGTTGACTATTACAAACAACTGGTCGCGGGCGACGGTGAAAGCGCCGAGGCGCATCGCAAGTTTTACGATGAATACAATGCGGTGATGGATCTGCCGGCCGAATATTATCTCGACACCATCGTGCGGGTGTTTCAGGATCAAAGCCTCGCGCGCGGAACGCTTACCGTTGCGGGTGAATTGGTGAATCCGGCCGCCATTAAAAAATGCGCGCTATTCACCATTGAAGGCGAGCTCGATGACATTTCCGGCAGCGGCCAGACCGAGGCCGCGCACACACTCTGTAGCGGCTTGCCACCGGCCAAGCGCGAGCATTACGAGGCGCCCGGCGTCGGCCACTATGGTATTTTCAGCGGACGCAAATATCGTGAAATGATTTATCCCAAGGTTCGGAAATTCATCGCAAAGTACAACTGACATGACCATTCCGCCCAGCTCGCCTCTGCCCGATTATTTTGCGTTGTTCCAGTCGATGCTCAATCCGGCTGCGGCAAATCCGGCTGCGGCTGCGCCGTCGATGTTCGCGATGCTGGATCCCAAAGAGATCGAGCGAAAAATCAGCGAACTTGAAACGGTGTTGACGTGGCTAAAGGGCAGCGTCGGCATGGTGGAAATATCGTTGCAAACGCTGAAGTACCAGCAATCGGTACTCGCCACGTTCGGCGAGGCCGGTAAGAACCTCCAGACCGACGCAACGGCAGCGCCACCGAATCTTGAAGCGTTGGCAAAGAGCGCTGCGGCCAGCAATCCGGCGATGTGGGCCTGGAACATGATGCAGCAACCGGCTGCAGCAAGTTCACCGGATGCGCCAGTCACCCGCAAGAAAAAACCGGCAACGCGTAAATCGCGATAGCGCTGAACACTAGTGTCCCGACCCAGAAATATCGATACCTGAAACGGCGTCTTTTTCCGCATGGCGGCGTTGCTCGTCGTTGCCATAGGCCATGCTATGTCGCCTCCTCGCGCCTTGCCATGCAAAAAAATCCATCCGTTTCATTATGTATAGCTATTTCTGGGTCGAGACACTAGTTTGACCGCCCCCGGCCCTCAACCCCTCCTGCTACTGATCCGCTTCACCGAACGCGAAATCCTCTCGCGCTTCGCCGGTAGCGCCTTCGGCCTGATCTGGGCGCTGGCCAATCCGCTGCTGCTGCTGGCTATTTACTCATTCGTTTTTGGCCACCTGTTTCAGCAGCGAATGGGCGATCTGTCGTCCGATAGTTACATCGTTTTTCTCGCCATCGCGTTGTGGCCATGGATGATGTTTGCAGATGGCGTGATGCGCGCGCTGCAAAGCGTGCAAGCCAATGCGCCGCTGGTCAAAAAAGTCGCGTTCCCGCATTTGCTATTGGTGTTGGCGGCCGTCAACAGCGTTTTTCTGGTGCATCTGGCGGGCTATGTCGCCGTGCTGCTCATTCTTGCAGCCACCGGCACCACGCTGCACATCGCAGGGCTGCTATCGGCTTTGCTTGCGATTGCCACGCTCTACCTATTGGCAGTCGGCGTTGGCGCCTTTCTGGCGGCGCTGCAGACGCTGCTGCGCGATGTCGAGCAGGTGACGACACCGGCGCTGATGATGTTGCAATTTCTGACACCGGTACTTTATCCGGTTACGGCGATTCCTGAGGCCTATCGCCATTGGTTCGCCTGGAACCCGTTAACTGGCGTGATGCAGCGGCTGCGCGATGGTTTTCTACTGGGCACGACGCCGCAGTTTGGTGATTTATCGATGCTATTGGTTGGCACTGTCGTGGCGGCCATTGGCATTAGTTTTTTTGTGCGCCTGTCGCCGTACTTCGAAGACTTTCTATAGTCGTCCTCGCCGCGAAGTTGGTCTCGCACAAACGTTGCTGATGCGCACGACCCCAGTGCCGTCTCGCATATAATTCTGACCTTACTTCCCCGACGCGAAGTCGTTCGTCGCCCGTCACCCGCCAAACCGCCCGCAGGATTACCGTGTCTGCCCCCGCCACCGACGACCTCGTCCGCATCGACCATATCAGCAAGGATTATCCGATCATCCGCACCGGAGCCGGGCGACTGCAAACTGTTTTTGAGTTGCTGACCGGTCGGGCAGTGCATGATTTTTATCGCGCGGTTGAGGACATCAGCATCACCATCCGCCGTGGAGAATCGTGGGGAATCATTGGTGAAAATGGCGCCGGTAAATCCACGCTGCTAAAAATCATCGCCGGCGTGGTGAAGGCCTCGTCCGGCACCATCAAGGTTAACGGGCGGATCAGCGCGTTGCTTGAGCTGGGCACGGGCTTTCATCCTGAATACAGTGGTCGCGATAATATTTTTCTGGCCTCAGCCTTGATGGGCTGGAGCCGTGCCGAAACGCACGCGCAGCTCGACACGATTTTAAGCTTCGCCGACATTGGCACGCATATCGATCAGTCCGTGAAGACCTACTCTTCTGGTATGGTGGTGCGATTGGGGTTCGCGGTCGCGACCGCGCTGTCTCCGGATCTGCTGGTGACCGATGAAGTGCTCGCCGTCGGCGACGAGTCATTCCAAAAAAAATGCATGCGCTGGATGGAAGATTTTCGTGCGCGCGGCGGCACCTTGCTGCTGTGCTCGCACAGCATGTATCACGTGCAATCGTTATGCCAGCAAACCATGTGGATTCACGATGGCAAGATGCGCATGCAGGGGGAATCCTTCGAAGTGACGCAAGCCTACCTCGCGCATCACGAAGCGAAAAACCGAAAAGAGACACCCGCCAAGTTGACCCATACGGCTGTCAACGCGCCTTTTCCGATGCTTGCCGCGTTGTGGATCGAAGACAATACTGGACTCCGACGTGAGCTATTTGACATGGCGGAAGATGTTTACCTGTGCGGCACCTATCAGACACCGGACGATCAGCCCACCGTTCTGATGGCGGGCATCATCCGCATGGATGGCACGCCGGTATTTGGTACCTTTTCCAACGACGCCGGTTTTAGTGCAAATCGACTCGCACCGCGCGTGTTTGGATTTCGCGTGATCTTTAAACGTAACGCGCTGCTGCCGGGCATGTATCACCTGCGCGCGCACACGCTCGACGAGCACGGACTGCGCATGTTCGACACCCGCGAAGTTGTTCTCACCGTTCGCGGCCAGACGCGCGATCACGGCTTCGTGCGCCTCGACCACGAGTGGGCTGCCGGTCACGCGCCGCCGCAGTAAACATGGAGCCAACGCTGTCACCGGAGCTGCGCACGCTCGCCAAACAATCGTTTCAGCATCAGGCCGCAGGGCGGTTTGCGGAGGCGGCACAAGGTTACGCCGCAGTGCTATCAAAAGCGCCGGATGATTGGGCGACATGCTACAACCTGGGGCTGGTCTATCAACACCTCGCTCGCCTGCCGGAAGCGGCGGACATGTATACGCGCGCAGTGCGGCTCAACCCGCAACTCGCAGAGGCGTACAACAATCTGGGCAATGTGCAGAAGGCGCTGAACAAAGATGCTGCAGCCATCGACGCCTATCAGCGCGCCATCAGCCTCAATCCACAACTTTCCGACGCCAACTACAACTTAGCCACCATGCTACAGGCGCGCGGTGAGCACACGCCGGCAATTGCCTTGTTTCGCAATGCAGTCGCCGCCAACAATTTGCATGTTGCAGCGTGGGACGCGCTTTATCGCGGCCTGCTCGGACTTAAGCGCCATGAAGAAGCCATCGAGGCCGTGCTCGCGTGGGACGCCGCGATGCCGCCGTGCCCGGAACTGGTAACGGCCGGCCTCGCGCTATGCCGCCCCATCGGTGATCGTGACTTTGAAGCGCGCTATCTTGCGCTGGCGCTCGACTGGCCGTTCGCTGATTTCACGCCCGAACAATTCGCGCCGATCCTCGGCATGATCCAGTATTTTGACGTGACCCAAGAGCGACTCCTCGCCTGTTACCGCCGCTATGACGCCGCCGTTGCCAGGGGGAAGCCAGTGCTGATCCCGCTGTTGCCGCGCCGCTCAGCCGATCAACGGTTACGCATCGGCTACGTGTCCGCAGATTTTCGCCGGCATGTGATGGGGCGCTGGATGCTGGAGGTTATTTCCAGGCACGACCGCAGCCGTGTCAGTGTTTATTTAATCTCGACCTGTCCGCCGCGCGAGCACGATGCCGTCACCGCTCAATTTCGCAACCACGCGGATGGTTTTGCCGACATTAGTGAGATGGATGATTTCGCCGCCGCCAAAAGCATCGCCGAGGTCGATCTCGATATTCTGGTTGATCTGGCCGGCCACACCATGGCGGCGCGCCCGGGTATTTACGCGCATCGCCCGGCGCGAACCATCGCGACCCATCTTGGTTACCACGGCTGCCTCGGGTTGAGTGCGGTGGATTACAAGTTGACGGATCGTGTCAGTGATCCCACTGATGCCGCGCACTTTCAAATCGAGCGGCTCTTCGCGCTGGATACTTGTGTATTTCCATTCGTGCGCATCACACCTGCCGATGCTGATCCGGCGCTTGCCAATAATCCCGATCTCCAGAATAAATTTGTGTTTGCCGCATTCACCAACGTGCTGAAACTTTCATCGCGCTGCCTTGCGGCATGGCGGCGCGTGCTCGACGCGCTACCGGAAGCGCTGCTGCTGTTCTCGCCACCATCGCCCACCCAGCATGCGGGCATCCTGCGCACGTTGGCCGCTGCCGGTATCGACAAATCACGCTTGGCCTTTCTGCCCATGCAAGGTGAGGACGCACAGTTGCGAGCGCGTTACCGACACGTACACGCGGTACTGGATACCTTTCCGTACGCGGGCGGCGACACCACATTGGCTGCGCTCGACATGGGTGTGCCAGTCGTTACGCTCATGGGTGAACGTCACAGCGAGCGTGTCGGTGCCAGCATCCTTACGCATCTGGATGTGACGGAGACCATCGCAAACGATGAAGATGAATTCGTCGCAATCGCGGTGAGGCTCGCGCGCGATCCGCCATTCATGGCACAAACAAGGCAGCGTCTCGCCGATGCCGTCGCGGCAACCGACGTGCAGACTTACACGCTGGCACTTGAACGGGCATACGAAAAAATGGTGGCGACCAAGCCCGCGCCAATGTCGATGACGCTTACCGCGCGACAGTTTTTTCAATCGCTACGCGAGGCAATGCAACGCCATCGCAGCGCGACTGACAACGACACACGAAACGCAGTGGCAGAAATCTACGCAGCGTTGCGCACGGAGCAACCAGACTATTCACCGCTGCTGCGCGCACAGGGCGAGCTCGCGCAAACGTCGGGTAATGTTGCGCTCGCAGCCGAATGCGCAAGTGCATTGCTTCAGCAGTTTCCGCTTGATCTTGACGCGCGCCTGTCTTCTGCCGGATTTTTAATCGACGACGGCGCGGCAGCGGAGGCGCTCAATGTTCTTCCGCCGCTTGCCGAGGAAGGCGAGAATGACGTACGCGTACTCAAGTTATACGCGCGCGCGCACGCCAAATTGAGCCAGTGGGATACCGCGTTAAGCTACAGCACAGCAGCGGTCGCGTTGGCACCTGCCGATGTGCAGGCGTTGTTTTGGCACGGCATGGTCTTGTCGCATACGGGTGACGCCGCGTCGGCGCTGACGTTTCTCAATCGCGCTCTCATTCTCGCGCCTGACCATGTTGAGGCAGCCTTCAACGCCGGCATAATACTTTTTGAACTCGGCAATAGCCGCGATGCAGAAACGGTATTTCGCCGCGTCCTTGCCAGCAAAACGGCCCGCGAGCCAGCAACGGTGCGGTTCTCGGCGCATCTACGACTGCTGCAATTACTGTCGCTGCAAGGTCGCGTTGATGAATGGATGCGTGAAGGCCAGCAATTCGCCAGCGCCTATCGAGACGCGGAAATATCCCGCCTGATTGAATCGCGCATCGCTCGCCGTCGCGGCAACCTTGATCGCGAGGCGGAAATCTTGTTGCCGCTGGCCGAAGCGGCGACCGATTTGAAAGACGATGTCACGGCAATGGCGGTGATTGGCGAGCTGTTGGTGACCTTAAATTATCACGATGTTCCGCCGCACCTGTTGCAGCGCTTGAACGACCGTTTCCGCGACGCGGCGCGTGTGTTGCACCCGCCTTTCGAGTCGCTGTTAGCGATGCCCGCGAACGCGCAATTGCGCATCGGCTATCTGGTCGATTTTTCGCTTCCATTTGTCGCCGACTTCATCGCGATGTTGGTCGCGCATCACGATCAGACGCGCGTGGCGGCGAAGGTTTATGCCGTCAGTCCAGTCGGGCCAGCCTTGCACGCGCATCTCTCGACCCACCTCACGCCGTTAATTTCTATCGCGACCTTTGATGAGCGGCGCGCCGCACAATCGATCCACGCTGACCAACCGGATGTATTGATCGACCTCGCCACGTTCGGCCTCTACGCCAAGCCGGGCTTGTTGTCGTATCGCCCCGCGCGGGTGCAGCTTTCGCTTCCCGGATTTACCCATCCCGCGGGCATCGGCGAGCTCGACTATCGCATGTCGGATAGCGTGGCGGAAATTGATGCCGGTGCCGCGCCCGTGTCACCGCTGCCGATTTTGTTGGAAGGTTGCGCCTTGCCGCTATTGCCTGCCGCCCTTGTGCCATTGCAACTCACGCGCGCGCAACTTGGCATTGACGAGAACGCAACGGTGTACGCAGTACTCGCATCCGCCACGCGTCTTTCATCGCGCTGCCTCACGACATGGAAGGCGCTTGCCGACAAGGTCGCTACCGCCGTGTTTTTTGTCTGCCCATTGCAAGCCGCTGATTGCGAGCCGATCCAAAGGCTGCTGGTGGCGGCGGGTATAGATCCCTCACGCATCGCGATGCTGCCGCCGATGCATTCGCGACCGCGCGATTTTTCTCTCGCTGGCATCGTTGATGCGATATTGGACACCATGCCGGGCAGCGATTATTTCAGCGCGCGTGCAGCCATTCTCGACGCCATCCCGCTCGTCACCATGCCGGGACGCATGCCCCACGAACGGGTCGCGCTCTCGCTCTCGCTGCTAAGTCACCTCGGCAACAACGCGACGGTCGCCGCCAGCGGGCGCGATTATATCGAGATTGCCGCCGCTATCGCGCAGGATGTAACGGCGCGCGCGTCGCGTGCCGACAATCTGCGCGCGCTGTTGGAAAAATCTTCCCTCACCGACATGGGTCAATATGTGAAGCACTTTGAAGACGCACTGTTTCGCGCCGCCGCGTTTGTAAATATGGAATCGACGCAATGACGGCGTGTCTCACTGAAGCGCGGACATCGCTGCAAAACGGTCGCATCGAGGAGGCGTTACGGCAGTTGTCAAAAATAACCTCTGCCGAGCCCGCTAACGCCGAGGCATTCAGTTTGCTGGCGATGGCAAATGTTGGCGCGCAAAAATTAGCGGAAGCTCAGCGCGCCATTGCGCGTGCCATCGCGATCCATCCGCAAAACGCGGATTATCATTTGACTGCGGCCAACATCGAGCAGGATCGCGGTAATCTTCCCGCCGCAGTGGAATGTCTTCGGCACGCCATCCTCCTGCGACCGTCATTCGCCGAGGCGCATAACAACCTCGGCATCATCCTCTCCGATCAGGGCAGGCTCGAGGAATCCCGTCGCGCATTTACTGAAGCCATTCGCTTAAAGCCGCAATACGCGCGCGCGTTCGCCAATCTCGCGGCCGTACAGATGCGCTTGTTGCAATTACCGGCCGCGCTGGCATCAGCGCTTCGCGCCACTGCGCTGCAGCCCGATTACGCACACGCGCACCACCTGCTGGCGAATGCGCACTCGATGTTGGGAGATCCGCACGCAGCAGAAATTGCGCTCGCGCAGGCGTTGC
>JAYVXF010000059.1:0-7898 GCA_043793345.1 Betaproteobacteria bacterium
CCATCGACGAATTTAGTCGCGTGCACACCTGTGCGGTGGTCAACGGCCGTGTGAAGTGTTGGGGCTCCAACGGCTCGGGGCAACTCGGCAACAACAGAGCCATGCGCGCGCTCACCCCTGTGCCAGCGATTGCCGCCGGACGTCTGGTCACAGCGGTGTCGGCCCTAAACTCGCACACGTGCGCGGTGGTCAACGACGGGGTGCAGTGTTGGGGACGTAACAGCAGCGGGCAGCTCGGCAACAACAGCACCTCGACAATTGGTTTCCCCATGCCAGCGATACCTGCGGGCAGCAGCGTCACGTCGGTGTCGGCGGGTGCATATCATAGCTGCGCGGTGGTGAACGCCGGGGTGCAGTGTTGGGGCGATAACTACTACCGCCAACTCGGCAATAACCGCATCACACAAAGCCTCGTTCCCTCACAAACGATTGCCGCTGGCAGTGTCGTGACGGCAGTATCAGCCGGTGGCAAGCATAGCTGCGCGGTGGTAAACGGCGGCGTGCAGTGTTGGGGCTACAGCTATGACGGCGCGCTTGGCAACGGCAGTCAGTTGCAAACGCTGATCCCCGTACAGGCGATTGCCTACGGGAGCGAGGTCACGGCAGTGGCGGCGGGCGGTGGCAGTCATAGCTGCGCGGTAATCAGTGGCGGCGTGCAGTGTTGGGGCACCAACGATTCAGGCCAGCTCGGCAACGGCAGCAGCATGACGAGTCTCATTCCAACGCTAACGATTGGTCCGGGAAGCAACGTCGCGTCGGTGTCGGCAGGCGGCGCGCATGGCTGCGCGGTGGCGAATGGCGGCGTACAGTGTTGGGGTGCCAACGCCGACGGCCAGCTCGGCAATAACAGCACTGTCAATAGGCTGCTACCGGTACAGGTCATTGCAGCGGAGAGCGGCGTGACGGCGGTGGCGGCAGGTGGTAGTCACACTTGTGCATTGATCAGTGGCGGCGTGATGTGCTGGGGCCGCAATGACTTCGGTCAGCTCGGTAACAACAGCACCACGCCAAGTCTCGTTCCAGTACAGATCATTGCGCGAAACAGCAACGTCACCGCAGTAACAGCGGGCTATACGCATAGCTGCGCGGTGGTGAACAGCGGTATCGTTTGCTGGGGCAAAAACGATTTCGGGCAACTGGCCGATCCCTACAGCGGCCTGGTATTTTCGCCGGTCGCCGCCATGACGATCAGTGCAACACTCGCCGAAGCCCCCACCATCGGCAGCGCGTCGGCAGGCAACGCGCAGGCAACGATCAATTTCGCAGCACCACTCGCCAACGGCAGCGCTCCTGTCACCGCGTACACCGCGACTTGCCTGCCCGGCGCGATCAGTGCGTCGGGCTTCGCCTCGCCGATCACCGTCACCGGCCTCACCAACGACGTGAGCTATTCGTGCTCCGTGGCGGCGAGCAATGCGCTTGGTGCGGGTGCGGCATCGGCGAGTGTGAGCGTGACGCCGTCGGCGTCAATAGCCTTCGCACTGGTCGCGGTGCAGTCACGTAAGACTCACGGTAGCGCGGGGACATTTGACCTGGCCATCGACACCGCACTCGCCGCACCCAACGTAAGCGTTGAGCCGCGCCAAATCGGCAGTGGTCACACGATTGTGTTTCAGTTTAATGCGGCGGTTAATGCGGCGGGAAACGTTAGTGTCGTACCGGCGGGCACGGCGACGGCAATATTTTTGGGCACCGAAGTTCTGGTGACACTGAACAACATTGCCGACAACCAACGTGTCACGGTTTCACTGTCCAACGTCAACGGAGTCTTCAGCCCCCCTGCCGTTTCAATCGGCTTCCTCGTTGGCGATATAAATAATTCACGCGCCGTCAATTCCAGCGACATCAGTGGCGTGAAAGCACGCTCGGGACAAGCAGTTGACGCAAGCAATTTCAAGATCGACGTCAACGCCTCGGGCAGCATAAATTCTGCCGATATTTCCTTGGTCAAGGCACGCTCGGGAGTGGCGCTGCCGCCGTAGTGCACACTCCGCGTATTGAGGTAAAACACTGGCACTGGCGCGGCTCGCAGGCCAGTAATGGCTGCCAATCCGCGCCAAATGGCGTTATACGTGATTGGTATTCTCGGAAAATAACAAGCCGGCGTCCCACAAAAATTCAACCAACCGCAAATTTTTTGTTGATGCAGACCGGTTAACCTGCCAGCGCTGCGTCAACCGCAGGGTCGTCACCGATACTTTCTATGGAGCACCGCAGACCGACCAGTTTCAGCACAACGAGCTTGTTTGCCAAGGATTGTGCTTTCGAAAAAATCCCTGGCGTTTGAGTTAAGTGGCGGCACGCTTTGCGCAGTCCCAGTGAGCGAAGCGAACGCCTTGACTGAAATACTAGGCCGCAATCTCTCGCCGCGCGGTGACAAAGATGGCGGTGGCAAATACGGCCTCGATTGCAGAGCCGGCGAGCGCACTGAACTCTGGCGACGCGTTTGCTTGCGCCAGAGCGTAGCCAGCCAGCGCAAGCGCAGCACCACAAAACCAATAGATCCGCGCGCCAAAGATGGTCGAAAAAGTCAGATAGCGGCGGAGGTGAGCATGCCGGGCGCGCCGCCATAGTACGCGAAACGCATCTCGCGCTGCGCTTCGGCAATAGTTGTGGGATTGGTTTCAGTTTGCGAAAGAGGCATGTGATTGCGGTGTAACGAGGCTGTAGAAAAACCCATCATATCTTGAACCGTCTGTTGCGTGAAATGTCGTACACAGGTGCAAATTTAGGGTGATCAATTGACCATGGCACGCTACAAAGTTATCGACACCAGCCCGCGTTTTCTTGCCGTGTAAAACATAAAATGGGGTCCCATAAAATGGGGTCACACATAAAATGGCATAAAATGAGGTCACATAAAATGCATAAAATGGGGTCGGTCTCCCTGCATAAGATGGAAGTCGGTAGGTTGGGTTGGGCTTCATCCAGCCCAACGTCGATGCTATTTTCACGTCAATCCCGTTAGGCACGCACATGTACGGCGTGCGGCTGCTTGGCATCGGTCGGCTGATACTATCAATCGCAAAATTGGCGAGGGTTGATGTTGGGCTTGATGATACCCAGCCCAACCTACGCGCTAGCACTGGCGCGGCTCGCAGGCCAGTAATGGCTACCAATCCGCGCCAAATGGCGTTCTACGTGATTGGTTGCTCGTAGAAACAAGCTAACCTCCCGGCGAGCTACCACAAGGGTTGCGCCGGGACGACAACGATTTATTTGACGATTGCCTCGTGCATTCAAACGCCCTCCAAATATTCACTTTCTCCGCAGCGACGCAGACCGACCAGTTTCAGCACAACGAGCTTGTTTGCCATTGATTGTGCTTTCGAAAAAAATTCCTGGCGTTTGACATGAGCGACCCACGGCGGTCGCAGGCCGGAGTGGATCCGCTCGATGGAACGGTTAGACCGCTGCTGCTTGGGCCTCGGCCAAGTACATGAAACGCGAAACAACGCGCCGTATCGACAAGTCTACGAGTGTCTCCAGGTAGTCTTGTTGGCTTGCAATCACCGAGGCGCCGGAAAGCTGTTCGAGCTCGGCACGGTGAGCGTTCATTGCCACCAGCCGGCCGCTGGCGCTGTTGAAGACGCTCTCTGTTCTGTCCTCCAATTCGACCAAGCGAAAGCCCGCGGCCGCGAGAAGTTGTTCGTTCCATCCGGGGACAACAAACTGCGTGTAGCCGTGGACGCTGCGTTTGCGTACGTCCTCGTTGGAGATAGAGCCGGTGACGACCCCAGCGTCTGTAAACAAGAACCGTCCACCAGCGGGCAGCAGCCTTGCAACTTCGTGGAAAAGCCTTGCCCGATCACGAAGGTGGAGTACCACGTCGAGCGCAGCCACTGCGTCGAACGACGCCGCGTCGAAAGAAAGCGGTTCGTTCAGATCCGCTTCTTGGACGGAGAACAGCGATTCGACGCCCAGCACAGTTGCGCGTGAACGGCCGACTCGAAGAGCTGCGGGGCTGAGTTCGACGCCCGTTCCGTGGCAGCCAGTGTTCTTGATGATGAATGTGAGAGGGCCGCAGGGTCCGCAGCCGAGGTCGAGGAAGCGGCTTGCAGGCGATAGGCGCAATCGCGGAATGTCTCCACGCAGTTCTGCGGCACTAACCCACGAGTGTTGACCGATGTCTTCGCCATACGCCTCGTGGCGGAGCTGGCGCATCAGCGGCGAGTCGAATTCGCGGTAGAAGTCTTCATATCCATCCGCTCG
Source organism: Betaproteobacteria bacterium (assembly GCA_043793345.1). GTDB lineage: Bacteria > Pseudomonadota > Gammaproteobacteria > Burkholderiales > Usitatibacteraceae > UKL13-2. Next base: position 4,213 of record JAYVXF010000059.1, read on the forward strand.
CGGCTCGGTGGTAGTAGTCATGGTCTTTCCAGTCGGCAGGTTGGGTTGGGCTTCATCAAGCCCAACGTCGATGCTATTTTCACATCAATCCCGTTAGGCACGCACATGTACGGCGTGCCGCTGCTTGGCGTCCGGCGGCTGATACTATCAATCGCAAAGATGGCGAGGGTTGATGTTGGGCTTGATGATGCCCAGCCCAACCTACGCGCTGCGGAAAAATTAACACAGAAAAAAAACAGGGGGGATAAAGAAGTCGCTAGACGTGAGTATAAATTTCAGAAGGAAATTGAAGCGCTAAAACTTGAGGCTGAAAAAAACCCCAAGAGATTAAAAAAAGCGACGTTGTACTTTATGCGATGCGAAAATCCGCTGATCGACGAAAGCCGCTGCCAACGTGGTGAGCAGCGTATCCCGGGTATTTTTTCGCACATCAATTTTCCCCGATAATACGATGATGAAATCCACCCCAGCCCGCCGACTGATGCGCATGACCTTTGCCGCCGTCCTCGCCGCTGTTCTTGCGGCATGCTCACCGATACGTCTATTCAATATCCTCATTCCGGAAAGCGGACTCGAGGCCACGCGCGATGTCGCCTTCGGCCCAAATCCTCGCGATAAACTCGACGTGTACCGGCCCACATCTTTAACCACCGTGCCGGGCACCGCCGCAAAACCGGTGGTGGTGTTTTTTTACGGTGGCGCGTGGGATTCGGGTGACAAAAGCGGCTACCTGTTCGTCGCTGAAGCGCTGACTTCACGCGGCTACGTGGTTGTGGTGCCCAATTACCGGCTATATCCGGAAGTCACTTTCCCCACCTACATGGACGACGCGGCGCTCGCCGTGAAATGGACTTTTGACAACATCGCCCAATACGGCGGTGACCCGGCGCGCGTATTCGTCATGGGCCACTCGGCAGGCGCGCAATTGGCGGCACTGGTGGCGTACGACGCCAAATATCTTGCGCGCATCGGTATCGACAAAAGCCGCATCAAAGGCGTCGTGAGTCTCGCCGGACCAATGGATTTTCTGCCGCTGACGGAGGCGAAGCTGGAATTCATTTTTCCGCTCCCATTGCGCGCGGCGTCGCAGCCGATTAATTTTGTTGACGGCAAAGAGCCGCCGACGTTGCTTCTGCACGGCATCGCTGATACGCGCGTTGGCATTCACAACAGCAAGAATCTCGCGGCGCGCATCGTTGCGCGCGGTGGCGATGTTGAGACGACTTATTACCCGGAAATGGGCCACCTTGGCATCCTGCTGGCGCTGGCTGCGCCGCTGCGCGATGGTAAGCCGGTGCTGGATCGGGTGGCGCAATTTATCGATGCACGCGCAGGCGCGCTGACAAATGCACGTGCAGCGGCGCGTTGAGATTGGCGCGTTTCCACACCGGTAGTCGAAAAGTTTTGGCATGGGGCGGGAATGTTAAACTTTGTCAAGTAATCGATCATATTTTCAAGCCCGCAAAAATCTGCCGCAAAATTCATAAACGCAGTTTGCATCATGCCGATAGTCAACATGGCGACCACGCAAACCATCATGGAATGTCAACGCGACGCACTGAATCATCGTGTTGGTTAAATCAGGGAACCGCATCGGAATGCAATCTGTAACCCGGCGTCACGCAAATATCTTTGCGGCTTTTCAACCCGTTGCTGCGTCGCTTTCATTGCGGCATGGCCGGTTGCGAACATGGTTGCAATCAATCGGCTTGGGTTGCCTGTTAGCCGCAGCCGTTTTTCCCGCAAATATTTTCGCGCAAACAGCGCAATTGCGGCTCGGCAATCCGCAAGTACTTTCCGCGCTGGGCAGCCCCCTGTGGATAAAAATTCCCATCAATGTCTCCGAGCCCACCGATGAGGTGACCGCATCGCGTTTCTCGCTGGGTGGTCGTCCGCTCAATGCGCCGGTGCCGTTTGTCGACCGCGCAGAAATGACCATCGAGCGGGTCAGCGGTAAATATTTTCTGGTGATTCGCACGCGCAATGCGATTGACGAGCCCGCCGTCGGCATCGTGATTCGGGAAGAATTGCCCCGCGGCGCGCGCAGCAGGGAGTTTTACCTGCTACTCGATCCCGCGCCGTTGTCGGTCGCGGCCTCTAACGAACAGAATCGCGATTCGCCGAGGCCCGATGCCGCAACCGATGCCATCACCGCCACTGCGCCGCCGGCGAGTACCGGCATCCTGCCGCCGACAGCGACCACGGCGACCGCAGACACTCGCGCCGCAGAGTCGCGTAAAAACCGCCGTGACCGGCGAGCCCGCGCACGCGACGCGACTGCCACCAATGCACGCACGTCCGCAGCGGCGTCCAGGTCACCATCGGGCAGCTCGCCGATTGACGCAGGTGCCGCGCGCAAAAATCGCGGCGTAACGCTTCAACCGGGCAAACCATCTCAGCCAACACGCACCGCACCGGCTACCGACGGCGGCCCGCGCCTGAAATTGTCTTTCGGCGAAGGCCTAAGCATGCGCCCCGCCACGACCGAAGCCGAACGCGCCGAGTTGCGCATGCGCCAGTTCACGCTCGACATGGACGATCTGACCTCGGGTGTACTGGAGCGCCAGCACAAGATCACGCAGCTGGAAAAAGAACTCGTCACCCTCTCGTTGCGGGTCAGCGCGGCCGAGCGCTTGATCGGCGTCCTGCCGCCCGCTGCCGCTGGTGCGGCAACCGCCCCAGCGGCGCCCGCCGTTGCTGGCACTGCTGACCCGGTAGCAGCGCCAGCCGCGTCTGCCGCGCCGATGCCAACTAATTCACCAACGGAGACTGCAGCACCGGCTGCGCTAACTGCGTCGGCGGCGCGCATTCCCGCACCGGCCACGCCACCGGTTGCCAAATCCAGCGACAATGCGCCGGTTGAAGTGCGTGCAACTTCGTCGTGGACATGGCTACTGGTCGGCGCTGCACTGCTGGCAGCACTTGCCACCGCGCTCTGGGGTACTAGACGCATGCTGCGCAGACGCGATCAAACCTTCCGTATCACCACGCAGCGAGCCGAGGACTACGTGGCGGAAGTGCTGTCCCATAAAAGCCCCGCCAATGCCGCTGCTGCCAGCAAGCCGGTAGCGACGCCGATGGAAAAACCGGTGGCGAAATCAGCGGTGAAATCAGCAGTAAAACCGGCGGCAAACGCGTCCGATGTTGCGCCGGCCGAAATTCATTTTGAGCTGCCGGAGTTAACGCAGGCAACCACCGATTTCCTCGACCTGCCGACCACGACCAATCAAATTGCGCCGAAGGTCGTCACCAGCGTCGTCCGCAAGTCCACCGATGACGCGGCAACACGGCGCATGCGCTATCTGCAGAGCCGCTATCAGGATATTGCCATCCTGATGCCGCCACTGGATGCGCCGCAACGCCTGCTGCGCCAAGCCGCCACCGTGTACGACGAAGGTGCGACCGATTTTGCCAAACGCCTGCTCAAGTTTTCAGCTTACAGCCGACCGTACACCGAAGAATTCTGGCTGGCACTGCTTGAGCTTTTGTATCGCGAAAAATTCGCCAGCGATTATGTGGTCAATGCAAAATGGTTTCGCCAATATCATCCCGACTCACTGCAATGGGACGAAGTGGTACGGATCGGCTATTTGCTCGATGCGAAAGAGCCGCTGTTTGGCGTCGCTTCGCACTGGTCGCATGATGAGCCGGTTGCCGGTGTCTGGTTGCCATCCAACCCTGCCGAC
>JAYVXF010000060.1:0-2371 GCA_043793345.1 Betaproteobacteria bacterium
AAATTGTAAAAACCTCTCACGGCGAAGGTACTGCCATGAAGAAGCTGGATGAGTTGCATTTGGCGATTGGTCGCAATTTAGCTGAGCGCAAAAAAGTGCTTTCCGCAAAAGAACTCCAGTTCCTGCGGAAACACATGAACCTAACGCAGTCGGAGTTAGGCAAGATGCTTGGCCTTACATCCCAACAAGTTGCACGATGGGAAAAGGATGAGAGCGACATTTCAGGAGCTGCCGAATTTCTGCTCCGTGCTTACTTCATTCAGCATGCGGGTGGAAATCTTAACCTTCAGGAACTCGTTAGCGCCCTGGATGAGATTGACGCACCCGCCAATGAGAAAAGTTTTTTTGCTAAAACCCCAAGCGGTTGGCATGCGCAAATGGCTGCCTAGTGTCCGGATCAACATCACAAGGAACCCGCTTCGGCGGGTTTTCTTTTGGTGAATACATTACGCCGAAATGCAATTCCTGATCTCGAGTTGCAAGGTCTTGCATCGTTCGTGAAATTGCGTAGACAAAGAACTGGCGCGGTGTTTATAGCATTTATGCCTGAAACACCGCATGGATAGTGCATCTTCGCGTTTTCGTGCATTTTCATTGACTGGGAATAAAATCGGGCGTAATGTCCGGTTTTGTTCCCCGCGAAAGAAATGCCATATGGCCAGAGTTTTGCACACCGCTACGTCGCAAGATGCCGTCTCCATGTATGTCAAAGCGGCGCGTGAACGCCATTCTCAAACGGAGCTTGCTGAAATTCTCGGCGTCGATACACGAACAATTCGTCGATGGGAAGCTGGTGAGTGTGAACCGCCGCTGAGCGTGATTCGCGACCTCAAGCAGCTTGTATTGCCGCTCCATCCCGAACAGCCGGAGCGTGGCGAGTTTACATTCATCGACCTGTTTGCCGGAATTGGTGGCATCCGTACCGCATTCGATGAAATCGGTGGCCGTTGCGTCTACACGAGCGAGTGGGACAAATTTGCGCAAAAAACCTATGGCGTGAATTTTCCTGCAACTCACGCCCTTGCTGGCGACATCACCAAAGTGTTGGCACGCGACATTCCGGATCATGACGTACTGCTTGCCGGCTTTCCGTGCCAGCCATTTTCTATCGCCGGCGTATCCAAAAAAAAATCGCTTGGTCGCAAGCATGGTTTCGCGGACGAAACGCAGGGGACGCTCTTTTTCGACGTGGCGCGCATCATCAAGGAAAAACAGCCGCGCGCATTCCTCCTGGAAAACGTGAAGAACCTGATATCACACGACAAGGGTCGCACATTTGATGTCATCAAGCGCACCCTGACGGAAGAGCTTGGTTATCACATCCACTGCAAGGTGATTGATGCTGCGCATTTTGTCCCGCAGCATCGCGAACGGATACTGATTGTGGGCTTTCGCGAGCCGGTGGGATTTGACTGGGCGGCTTTGCAGTTGCCGGAGAAAGGTGCGATCAAGCTCGCCCACATACTCCACAAGACCGACGGCACAGAGCCAATTTTGTCGTGGGATGAAGGCCGCTATTTTGATCACGCCAGGAAAAGGGTCATCAGCAAATACATCCTCTCCGACCATTTATGGAACTACCTGCAAAACTACGCGGCAAAACACCGCGCAAAGGGAAATGGATTTGGGTTTGGCTTGGTCACCGGCAAAGATATTTCACGAACGCTATCAGCGCGCTATCACAAGGACGGCTCGGAGATTCTCATCAAGCAGGTACGAAAGAATCCGCGCAGGCTTACGCCGCGTGAGTGTGCACGACTGATGGGGTTGCCAGATACGTTCAAGATTGTGGTCTCAGATACACGCGCCTACCAACTGTTAGCTGATGCCGCAATACTACCGATGATTCGGCAAGTGGCTAAACTAATGTCACCCTTAATAACTCGACAGGAGACGGGACGACAGACGAGTCAACGTCCGGTCGTTCCAAGCGACATCATGAGCAATGGACGATGGACGGAAGATCAACTCAAGCTCGCCTTTTATTTATATTGTCAGTTGCCGTTTGGCAAATTGCACTCCCGTAATCCTGAAATCATCGAGCTAGCAAAGCTGATTGGTCGAACACCTTCTGCGGTCGCGATGAAACTCGTGAATTTCGCGAGCCTTGACCCCCGGATAATAGAAAGTGGCCGACGGGGGCTAGGAAATGCAGCCGCAGCTGACAGAAAAATATGGGATGAATTTAATGCTGACTGGGAAAAGTTGGCAACCGAATGTGCAAACTTGCGTCTCGCTTTAGCTGAAGACAACAACCAGCCGCTCCGCGAAGAAATATCAGATGCTGCTGATGATTTGGCAGACTACTCTGGTGAGACCATTGTCGCCACGGTCGAAAGGCGACAGCGGCAATCGTTTTTTCGGAAGGCAG
>JAYVXF010000061.1:0-7878 GCA_043793345.1 Betaproteobacteria bacterium
TGTGTCTCCATGCCGCAGGTTTTTTCATGACACGTCCTCCCATTCCACAGTTTTCACAAACAATTTAGCGTTCTGCAAGATGATTGTTACCACCCCCGCCGTCCTTCCTCCTCTGATCTTCAAAGTCACCTTACATTTCCATTCGTTTTGCGCTGTCTGCTCTGGCGGCTCATCGACGTATCCCGAACGCAGAACACGGAATACATCAACGTCAAAAATTTCCCTTTCGGCCATTCGCTCCAAAGCGTGAGTGCCCAATATTACGTTTTCGGTGACAAGGGCAATCTGTTGAATTCGCTTTTCGGCGACTGCCGCAGTAAGTCTCAATTCAGTGGGCTTCGAGCCCGACTTAGGCGTAGGCGATTTCGGCATGACTATCATAATGATAGATTGATTTTTGGTTGTCAAGTTCCCTGAATCCAGCCGCCCCGGCGGAAGCGGGAACCAAGACTTCGAAATATTTTTTGGTCGGGTAGCCCGCCGACAAAAATACCAAACACAAGCACCCGCGCGCTTCCTGGCGGCATTATGCCCGAAACGCCGCGCCCCTATTAGAGTTTTCTCATTCATTATTGCGCTGTGCGCTGGATCCTTCACACATGGCTACAAACCTCACAACTCGCCCGGCGTACAATATCCCCTTCCAATCCCCACTCCATTCCCACACCCATGAAACGTGAAACCCTCCCCATCCCGGTCGTCCTGCCAAACATCAAAGCCCACGCCAAGCGCCGTGCGCGTCTTGCCAAAACGCTGAAGGAAGGCTTGTTGCTGTTGCCGACCTCGCCCGAGGTCGCGCGCAATGCTGATGCGCATTACGATTACCGTTGGGATAGCGCCTTTTATTACCTCACCGGATTCCGCGAGCCGGAGGCGGTGGTGGCGATTACGCTGGGCAAAAAGCCGCGGCAGATTCTGTTTTGCCGCGAGAAGAATCTGGAACGTGAAATCTGGGATGGCTTTCGCTTTGGTCCCGCGATGGCGAAGGAAGTTTTTGATTTCGACGAAACCTATCCGCTCTCGGAACTGGAAGCGCGTATTCCAGATTTGATGGCCAATGAGGTGGTGATTCACACGCCGCTCGGTGCATCGGCTGAGTGGGATGCGTCTGTCACGCGCTGGCTGAATGTTGTGCGCAGCAAGGCGCGCCAGGGCATTTCAGCACCGGCCGAGTTGCGCGATGTGCGTATGGCGCTCGGCCAGATGCGCGTCGTCAAAGATGAAGTCGAGATCGACATCATGCAGCGCGCGAATAAAATTTCGTCGAATGCGCATATCCGCGCGATGAAGTTTGCCAAACCCGGGATGTTCGAATACCAGATCGAGGCGGAGCTACTGCATGAATTCGTGAAGAACGGCGCGCGCCAGCCGGCCTACGGCAGCATCGTCGCGACCGGTGGCAATGCGTGTGTGTTGCACTATCGCGAAAATTCGGCACCGCTGAAAAAAGGCGACTTGATGTTGATCGATGCGGGTTGCGAGCTGGAAAGCTACGCGGCTGACATCACCCGCACATTCCCGGTTGCGGGCAAATTCAGCGGGCCGCAAAAAGATATTTATGAATTGGTACTCGAATCTCAGCTTGCGTGCATAAAGGCGGTGAAGCCGGGCGCGCCATTCGGCAAATATCACGAGGTTGCGGTCAATGTGCTCGCACAAGGGCTGATCGATTTGAAGTTGTGCAAAGGGTCGCTTAGCGGTGTGATCGAGAAGGAAACTTACAAGCAGTTTTACATGCATCGTGCCGGCCATTGGCTGGGGCTTGACGTGCATGATGCGGGCGATTACAAATTGCGCGATGGCAAATGGGTGACGCTTGAGCCGGGCATGGTGTTGACGGTAGAGCCGGGCTTGTACATTCGTCCGGCAGATAATGTGCCGAAACATTTCTGGGATATTGGCGTGCGGATTGAGGACGATATTCTGGTGACGAAAAAAGGCAATACCAATCTTACGGCGTCTTGTCCGAAGTCGGTGAAGGATGTGGAAGCGTTGACGGTGGCGTAGCCGTTACTTAATGGACAACATTGTTGTCATCGGTGCCGGTCCGGTCGGTGCCACATTCGCGTTACTCGCAAAACGCCAGGGACTAAATGTCTCGCTGATGGAGGCGCGCGAGGGCGTGTCACGCGAGACGCGCACGCTTGCGCTCTCGCACGGCAGCCGCGATATTCTCGATGCCGCCAATGCGTGGGGCGTCGGCCTGAATGCGGCTGAAATTCACGCCATACACACTTCGCAAAAAGGTGGCTTCGGTCGTTCGCTGATTACGGCTGAGGATGGCAACGTGCCGGCGCTCGGTTATGTGCTGTCGTATGCCGACTTGCAAGCGGCGCTGGATGCGCAGCTTCTACAGCAGCAAATTTCTGTGCAACGCGGCGCAGTGGTTTCTTCGTTTGAAGAACATGTTGACCACGTCGAGATTCAATTCACCCAGGATGGTCGCTCACAGGTCTGTGAAGCCGCTATCGTGGTGCTGGCCGATGGCGGCGCCAATCTTGGCAAAGTGCCTGCCATTTCCAGCGCCGAGAAAGATTACGGCCAGGCGGCGTTGCTGGGACATATCGAAACCGACACGCCGCATCGCGGCACTGCGTACGAGCGCTTTACGCCGGAAGGGCCTGCGGCGTTGTTACCGCATGGCGGCGCTATGGATTATTCGATGGTGTGGGTTTCTTCACCCGCACGTATCGAGGAGCTGAAGGCGTTGGATGATGCCGCATTTCTGGCCGCGTTCCAGCAGCACTTCGGCCATCGCGCCGGGCACTTCACGGCGATTAATAGTCGTCGCAGTTATCCGCTGCGATTGCGCACCGTGTCATCGCGCGTGGCGGGAAATATTGTGGTGATCGGCAACGCGGCGCAGGCGCTACATCCCGTGGCGGGGCAGGGTTTCAATCTCGGGCTGCGCGACGCGAGTGATCTCGCGCGCTTGTTGGCAGAAGCGAGGCGCGAACAAATCGGCAACGCGATTTTCGCCGATGCGCTGAAGAAATATGGACTGGCAAGGAATACCGACGTGGAGCGCAGCGTTGGCTTCACCGATTTTCTGGTGGGTGCTTTTTCGAACGACCATCTTGCCGCGCGCTTGCCACGCGGGCTGGCGCTGGCAGCGGTGGACATGCTGCCGTTCGCACGGCGCGCGTTGGCCAAGCGCATGTTGTTTGGTGCGCCGAAATGAGTGCGGGTATCGTTGTCGTCGGCGCTGGCCCGGTGGGTTTGGCATTTGCGCTTGCCGCGTCGCGTCTCGCCAATATTGATGTCACCGTCATTGAACGCAGCGCTGCACCTGCCGCAGCAGCGGAATTGACGACGATATTCGATCACCGCGTCTACGCGCTGTCGCCCGCGTCGCTTGCGTTTCTCGGTGAGCTCGACGCGACACCCGCGCCCGCGCGTGCCGCCAAGGTGCGCGCCATGCAGGTGTGGGGTGATGACGGCAACAGCCATCTCGATTTGGTGCAGGGTCAGCCGATTGCCACCATCGTCGAGCACGCCGCGTTGATGTTCGCGCTGGAACACGCCCTCGCGCGCAATGACCGCATTCGTATGCTGCGCGGTGCGACGCTTGTGGCGATGCGTGCGGACGGCAATCAGCGCGAATTGGCGATGGCCGACGGCACGACGCTACCCGCGGATTTGGTGGTGGGCGCCGACGGCAGCCGCTCGCAAATTCGCGAGTGGGCCGGTATTGCCGCTGAGACAAAAGATTACGAAAGCGATGGCATCGTTGCCAATTTTCACAGCGAATTTGCGCACGGTGACGTTGCGCGGCAATGGTTCGCGAATGATTCTGTGCTGGCATATTTGCCGTTGCCGCAGCAGCAGATTTCGGTCGTTTGGTCGGTAACGAAACAAAAATCCGCCGCATTAAAATCGCTCGCTGATGAACAATTTTGCTCGAACGTTGCCGCTGCCGGACATCAAGCGCTCGGCAATCTCACGCTGACTTCACCGATTGCCCGCTTTCCGCTCTCTCGCGTGATCGCCCGCCACTCGGTCGCGCCGGGCTTGGCGTTGATGGGCGACGCGGCGCATGCTGTTCATCCGCTTGCAGGGCAAGGCGTGAATCTGGGATTTGCCGACGCGCGTATCTTGTTTGGGATATTGCGCCAGCGCTCGAAATTTTCGGCCATTGGCGACCTGCTGGTATTGCGTAAGTATGGGCGCGCCCGGCGCGAAGCGACCTTCGCCTTGAGCGAAGTCACCGACAAACTGCGCGCGTTATACATGAGCGACGTGAAAGCAGCCGGATGGATGCGCAATCAGGGGCTTACGCTGCTGAACGCCGTGCCGCGCGCCAAGGCGGCGCTGATCGACTATGCGATCAGCTAAAATGCGGGCTCATTATCAAGCTCACCGGGAACCAACACTTCCGCCGTCGCTCCAATCCGAATTGAATTCAAGGAATCACACGTGAAACTCATCAAGTCTCTGCTGATATTGGCGTTAACGATTTTTGCCGTTTCCGCTTTCGCCAACGAGTCGGTCAAACAGGAACTCGCCAAAAAATACCCTGAGGTCAAGCCTGATCGCATTACGAAAACGCAGTACGGCAATCTGTTTGAAGTTTTTGCCAATGGCGAAATTTTGTATACCGATGAGAAGGTCACGTTTTTGTTGCTCGGCACCCTGGTCGATGCGCAAACGCGTACCAACATCAGCGAAGCGCGACTGCAAAAACTCAACGTCATCAACTTTAACGACTTGCCGTTCGACAATGCGATCAAGCTGGTTCGCGGCAACGGTAGCCGCCGCATGGCGATTTTCGCGGATCCCAATTGTGGCTACTGCAAACGCTTCGAGCAGGATGTAAACACCACCGACAACATCACCGCCTACATTTTTACCTATCCGATTCTTGCCGCAGATTCTATGGATAAGTCGAAATCGATCTGGTGCTCGACGGATCGTTTGAAAGCCTGGCAGGATCAGATGTTGCGCGAGAAACCACCGACCGCGAAGGGGACATGTGAAACGCCGGTAGACAAGGTGCTCGCACTGGGCCGGAAATTAAATGTTACCGGCACGCCGACGACTTTTTTTGAAGACGGCGAACGCATCTCCGGGGCGCTGCCAAAAGACCGGATTGAGGCCAAGCTGGTGGCGGCCAAGGCGGGCGGCGTAACTGCGGCGAGCAAGTAATTCGTGTTACGCGACTATGGCGCTTTGGGCTGCACTGGCGTGATGGCACTCGGTTCAACCCCCGCATTTGGGTTGTATCCCCTCGGCAGCAACACCCACATGCGGCCCTGCTGTTTCATCCTGCCCGCCTGAACGCCAGCCTCATCGCCAAATCCCCAATAAAAATCGGCACGCACCGCGCCATTGATCGCCCCGCCCGTATCCTGCGCCACCATTAGCCGATTCAGCGCCTGTTGCGTGCCCGGAAAAGTGGTCGCCAGAAATACCGGCACCCCCAGCGGCACCACCCGCTGATCCACCGCGATGCTGCGTTCACCGGTTAGTGGTACGCCGAGCGTACCAACCGGGCCGCTTAAATCACCCGGCAATTCCTTGAAAAAAACATAGCTGGGATTGATGTTCATGAAGGCTTGAATTTTCGCCGGATGCTTCCGCGCCCACTCTTTGATGCCCTGCATCGAGGCGCGCTCGGCTTTGATTTGGCCGCGACGGATCAGCGCACCTGCGAGCGAGCGAAAAGGATGCCCGTTTTGGTCCACGTAGCCGACGCGCATGCGGCTGCCATCGGGCAAGACAATTTGTCCGGAGCCCTGAATTGCCATGAAGAACAATTCCACCGCGTCGTCCGTCCACGCAAGCTCCAGACCCTTAAGCGGCGCGGCGGCAGATTCGATTCCGGCGCGATCAAAATACGGTATCAATTTGTTGCCGACGATACGGCCACGCAGTCGCTTGAATTTGAGATCAGGATAGACTTCACTCAGATCGACCGATACCAGATCCTGCGGTTGACCGTATATTGGGTACCTGAATGTCTCGGTGCGCACGCGCGAGCCGCGCAACAACGGCTCGTAATAGCCAGTCACCGTGCCCGTTTCAGACTCGTCGGCATTGACGACTTTGAATGGATCGAAGTTGTCGCGAAAATAGCGGCGAATGGTTTCCGGCCGAGCCCTGGACGATAGCGTCGCGCCGACGGCACACGCAGCGCTCCATTCGGCACGGGTTGCCAACACTGCGCAACCCCGCAAAAAGGCCGCGAGCGCTTCGGTCGGATCGTCCGCCTCCCAGTTGATCAACGCATCCCAGGACGCGCGTTCGAGTCGCCCGCGCGCGGGTTCCGCAGGTGCTGCCGCGGCTGGTTCGGAAATCGTGAGGGCCGGTATCAGCGCGACAGGTGCTGCCGCGACCGGTGCCGTGCAGACTGTGCAGATCTCGCATGTCGCACATTTTGCGACTGGCGGCGGCGGCGGCGTGCTGGCGCAACTTGCCAGCAGTGCAGTGCCCGCGAAGGCGATTGAAATGCGAGAATGCGAACGGTAGGCGCGAATCAGTTGCAGCTGGGAAATTTGTGTCAGTGTCATCGTGCCGCGAGTATATCAATCGCGTCGCGCCGTGCCGGTTGGCAGCATCGTGTTGTGGCGTGAATCAGGTTTGAATATTGGAGAAGCAAATGGCGTGGGTATTCGCTCAGGTATTTTTAGCCTTCGCGCTGGCGGTGTTTATCGTCTGGTGGACGTTTCCGAAAAACAAAAAACCGAAACCTCCCGAGACTCAGGATCAACGGTCGCGCGAAAAAGACCAGCCTTAGCCGGAGACCGCCTAATGCAGCACGCGCGGCACCGACAACGTGAACTCCGGAATCACCGCGTCAAATTTGGTACCGTCGTCTGCCACCATCTGGTAAGTGCCACGCATGGTGCCAACCATGGTGCTGAGTGATGAGCCGGATGTGTACTCATACGACGCGCCAGGCTTGATCGTCGGCTGTTCTCCCACCACGCCCATGCCGCGCACTTCCTGCACCTGATTGTCCGAGTCGGTGATGATCCAGTGTCGGCTAACGACTTTGGCCGATACTTGCCCGGTGTTGAAAATACGAATCGCATAGGCGAAAACATACTGATCGTTCTCTTCATCCGAATGCTCGGGAAGAAAAAACGCCTGTGCCGTCACATCGATTGCGTATTTTTTTGCTTCGGTCATGCACTCATGCTAACACGCTAAAATACGTCCATTATTGAAAGCGTATTGATGAGGTATTGATGACTTACCGCCTTGCACCCTCGATTCTTTCTGCCGATTTCGCACGACTGGGCGAAGAGGTGCGCGCCGTTATTGCCGCCGGTGCCGACCTAATTCATTTCGACGTGATGGACAATCATTTCGTGCCCAATCTCACCATCGGGCCGATGGTCTGCGAGGCGGTGCGGCCGCACGCGAAACGCGCCGATGGCAGCAAGATTCCAATCGACGTGCATCTGATGGTCAAACCTGTGGATCGGATCGTGCCGGACTTCGCCAAAGCCGGTGCCGACATCATCAGTTTTCATCCCGAGGCCTCAGACCACATTGATCGCACATTGGGATTGATTCGCGAACATGGATGCAAGGCCGGATTGGTGTTCAACCCGGCGACATCGTTGAGCCATCTCGACTACGTGATGGACAAGGTGGACTTGATTCTCATCATGTCGGTCAACCCGGGATTCGGCGGGCAAAAATTCATCGCCTCGGCGTTGGCCAAGTTGACGGAGGCGAAGAAACGTATTGCAGCGGAGGTTGCCCGGTCGGGGCGCGATATCTGGCTGGAAGTCGATGGCGGCGTGAAAACAGACAATATTGCCGAGATCGCGAGAGCAGGAGCGGACACCTTCGTTGCCGGCTCGGCGATTTTTGGGCACACGGATTATCTGGCAACGATCAATGCGATGCGTCGCGAACTGGCAAAAG
>JAYVXF010000062.1:0-2363 GCA_043793345.1 Betaproteobacteria bacterium
TGTATCCGTGCGTACGCTCCAAGGTTGGGAACAAGGTCGCAAGCAGCCCAGTGGCGCGGCGCGCACGCTCTTGACCATTGCACGAACCAATCCGAAAGCTTTATTGGCCGTCGGCGGGAAATAGTCCGTGGCCGATACGAGGCATAACTTATCGTTCCAAAGGACGGCGCAAAAGCGCGCCGCCCCACAACTCGGACGTTAGGGATTCACTGCAAAAATCGGTAGTGAGTTCGTCGATCATTGGCGGAAAATTGAATAGCGCGGTAGGTTGGGCTGGCTTCATCAAGCCCAACAATCAACCGCCGCCGTACCGCTGACAGCGCAATCGCGCGACGATTTCACTTAAAAAATTATGCATATCGGCGTCGCAGGCATGGGGGCGATTTGGTCTATGTAAATCTTCATGGATGCGATACCGACGCAGACGCAGCTTGCGCGACCTACTTCATCACAAGCAATTTCGCCGGGCATTGATATTGGGCTTGAAGAAACGTGAGCGTCGTCAACGTGAGCTACCCCGGCGCGGTAGACTAGCGTTTTGAAATATTTAGGAGAGTACGGTGTGCCTCAATCTTTCGTCGTTGTCGATCCCGAAATTCAAGGCGGGACACCGGTCTTCTGCGGCACGCGCGTTCCCATTAAAAATCTTTTTGATTTCATTGAGGAAGGGGATTCTTTGGAAACGTTCCTGGGTCAATTTCCGTCGGTCAGCCTTGCTATGGCCGTAGGCGTTCTGGAGCAAGCTCGTGTAGCACTGGCACATGATGCGCATCCTGTTTGATGAGTCACTTCCCATTGGTATCGCTGCACTTCTGACCGGGCATGAATCGACTTCGGTTCAGCGCGCGGGATGGTCGGGTGTCAAGAATGGCAAGTTACTCGCACCCGCATTCAAACTATTGAGCCACTAATCCCTGAACTGCTTAGGCTCTTGCAGAATCCTCCACAGCGGGTGCTGCGCAAAGTCGGTGGCTAATAGCTGATTACAACCGTTAAGGTCGATTACTGCAACACCGCAGATGCGGCGCAAAACAACATCCGCGCAATCAGCTCAACAATAAAAAACGCCCTGATAAAAAGTCAGGGCGTTTCTGTTGATGCGCACGAAAGCATTGCAATCGTCGCCGTGTTCACTCACAACACATTCTGAAACGGCACGCGATTCTGCTCTTTCCAGCGCGCGTGCATACCAGGGCGGCGCGGGCTCGCAACGGCGCGCGTCGGCGCGTTCACAGGCGCACGCAACAGTTCACGAACCAACCTCGGATCGAAACCAGCGGAAGAAATCGCGACAAGTCGTCTGGTCGCGCGTTGCGCAGCATCTTTGATCATCAATGACGATGCCGCATCGCTACCCGCCGCCGAGATTGCGTCCTCATGGCCGGCCTGGTGCAGCATCAGCATACGGACTCGTTCCCTCGCCCACTTCAACATGATGATTCTCTCTTGGTGATAAACAAATTTAAGGATTTACGTTTCACGGTGATACGGTAAGCACACGCTTAATTTACGGCAGACTATTTGTTCACCCAAGCCTCACGCGACAAACGGCATAAATGAAGCGATCAATTGCAGGATACGGCGAACGGATTTGAAAAGATGTTAGCTATTTCACACATTCGCAGCATGGCGTGTGGATGTGAAAATCAAATGACAGGAATGTGGCAATCCCGTGATTTAGCGACGAGGCGTGCAGAAATGCGGAGCCTAAATAATAGGCCGCCAACAAACCCCTAGCATTGGCGCGGCATCCAGAGCATTATCATGCCGTAAGCCGCGCCAAAAGGCGATCTACGCGACTTTATCGCATGAAACTGCGTATTGCCCCACAGCAATGCAGCGAGGCGCTACCGCGTGGGTTAGTGTTGCCCCGCGTGGCTATGCGCGCCACCGTGCCCGGGATGTGGATGCGCCTGATGCTCATGCGGCTTACTCAACAATGAGCCCGCCACCATTCCCGCCCCCGCCATCAACACGCCAACCAATTGTGCAGGCAGTTGTTCGCCGAGCGGAGTCGCCATCAATAACAGCCACGACATGATACCCATCACGATGGAGGCAATCGCGCCATTGCGTGTCGCGCGTTTCCAGTAGAGGCCTGCGACCAGCGGCACAAACGCGCCGACCAACGTGACCTGATAGGCGCCTGACACCATTTCGTATATCGGCTTGCCTTTCATGGTGATCGCGTAGCCAAGTACGCAACCGGTAAAAATAAACAGCGTGACGCGGAAGGCGAATAATTCCTGCTTGTCCGTCAACCCGCCACGAATATTTTTGTAGATGTTTTCAACGAAACTCGTCGACGGCGCGAGCAGGGTCGCAGATGCGCAAGATTTGATTGCCGACAACAAAGCGCCAAA
>JAYVXF010000063.1:0-2356 GCA_043793345.1 Betaproteobacteria bacterium
ACTGCGGTATTGCTGCAGCCCTTCTTCAATGAGCGGTCGCACATCCACAAACCCGCCACGATTTTTTGGCGTCGGGAAAGCACTGTAGCCGACGACATCGCCGCTGATATGATAGACGCCATCGTTGGTATTGCCGCCGCCGAGGCTGATGATGGGCACCGGCAATCTGGCGGTCAGGAATGCGGCGAGTTCGGTTGGCACTTGTTCCAGAATGAACGCGAATACACCTGCCGCAACGAATGCATCCGCAGTCTCGACAATTTTGCGTGCGTCCTCTGCAGTACGTCCTTTGACACCAAAACCGGATTCTTCGGTTCGCCGCGAAGCCTGCATGCCGATGTGACCCATCACCGGAATTCCCGCCCGCACGATCTCGGCGATATATTCGGCTGTGTGCTTGTTACCTTCGCATTTCACCGCATCTGCGCCGCCTTCAGAAATCATCCTCCCTGCATTTCTGATCGCGTCCTCCTTGGAAAAATGGTAGGACAGATACGGCATATGCGCAACGATCAGCCCGTATTTGGCGACACGGCTGACAGCCTGCGTCATGTAAAACTGTTCTTCGAATTTGACTGTGGTCGGGTCGTCGTGCCCAAACAGCGACATCGGGCCGGCGTTGCCAATGATGAGCAAGTCAAAACCGACACGATCCGCGATGGCCGCCATCGGTGAATCGTAAACGCCAATTGAAGTAATGCGCTCCTTCTTCAGCTTTTTTTGCTGCAAATATTTGAGCGTTACTTTCTTTCGCTTTTCTTCCACGGTGTTCTCCCAAGTTAAAAAATAAGCTTTGCCGAAACGCGTAGCGCAATGGCGTGGAGAATCATCTGCCGTCCGCCGAATCGAAACTGTCGGCCAGCCGACACAAGCGCATATTTTTTGAGCAGTAACCTGCACAAGCAAATGAGGATGCCAGTTACTGTGCGACCCGCGCGCCCTGTAAGCTCCCCGCTTTCCTGCTGGCGCGTGCCGGGCAGGCCACCGCCCGGCAAATAATTAAAGCCACTTGACATGATACGAACGGTCGTACTATTATTTGCGCCATGTCAGCGTTATCAATCAAACTTTCCAAAGGCGAAGAAACCCGCGCCGTGATCCTCGAGGCTGCCGTGCAGCATGCGGGGGTGCATGGGTTTGACGCACTCACCATTGGCCTGCTCGCCGAGCAGACCGGTTTGTCCAAGAGCGGATTGTTTGCGCATTTTGGTTCCAAGGAAGAATTGCAGATCGCCACGCTTGATGAAGCGGTGCGCCGCTATAACGAGGTCGCTTTTATTCCTGCGTTGAAAGCACCGCGCGGATTGCGGCGCTTGCGTGTTGTGTTCGACAACTGGCTACAGTGGATCGAACGCAGCGGTTTGAAGGCCTGCCCAATGCTCGCGGCAAACACCGAATTCGACGACCGGCCAGGCCCGATGCGCGACGCAGTCGTGCAACACATGCAACGGCTTAACGTTGAAATCATGCGCGGCGTGCAAATGGCCATGGATACGGGTGAGTTCGCCACCGATACCGATCCGGAGCAGTTTGCGTTCGAATTGTTCGGCATTATTTCAAGCTGCTATCGCTCGCGCAATTTATTCGACGATGCCAAAGCGAATTTGCGCGCGCGCAAGGCGTTCGACCGGCTGACCTCATCCAATATGGTTCAGCAAAAACCCGCCAGCAAGAATTCACGCAGCAAGTCCAGATAGTATTCCCCGGAAGGAGATCATCATGAATATTGCCCTTACCAGTATCTTTAATAGCACGACCGTTCGTAAACATATTCAATTGCCGCTGCTCCGCACCGGCACCCGGATCGCCGCCGCAGTTGCGCCCGCATGGGTCGCGCGCACTGCCGCCAGACGCTTCATCACGCCGCCATTTCATGCGCACACGCCACCCGAATTGCGACACTTGCAAGGCGGTCGTCGACTATCGATCCCAAGCCGCATGGGTGCGCTTGCCGCGTGGCAATTCGGTGACCGCTGGCGTCCGGCGATCATCATGAGCCACGGCTGGGGCGGGCGCGGTGCGCAGTTCCGCGAATTTGTATCCGCACTGACCGACGCGGGATTTCAGGTGTGGCTGTTCGATCACGTCAGCCACGGCATGAGTGAAGGCGTTGAGGCACCGATCACCGATTTCGCCAAAGGTGTTGCCGCAGTGGTACGCGCGGCCGAGGCGGAAGGGGCCACGGTCGCCGGCTTCGTCGGCCACTCGTTAGGCTGTGCTGGTATCGGTATTGCGTTGCGCGGTGAATTGCGTGACCTGAGCAATGTGCGTGTAGTGCAGATCGCGCCGCCCGCCTCGCTGATTCGTTACTCGCGATTTTTCGCGCGCATGATTGGCCTGCCCGAACGCATCCGCG
>JAYVXF010000064.1:0-2345 GCA_043793345.1 Betaproteobacteria bacterium
CCGAAGTATTTTCGTTTCTCGCCATTTTTGTTGCGCTGGTGTGGGTTGCCGATTTCATCAGCCGTGAACTGCGAAAGATACTCGATTGAACGATTCGGCCTCTATCCACGCAAGGCCCGCGTCGCGCTTGCGCGCATGGCTGATCGGCATCGCAATCATTACGCTCCTTGTTGCCTCGTTCAGCAGCCTCACCGGCGATTGGTCGGGCCTGTTCAGTGTCGACTCAGCAAAACGAATGTTCGATTTATTCGCCGGATTTTTCCCGCCAGCCACTGATGTGCCTTACTTAAAAAAAATCGCTTTCGCCACCATCGAGACGCTGGCGATTTCCTGGCTGGGCACCTTGCTTGCCGTGTTCGCGGGCTTGTTGCTGGCGCTGCCCGCCGCAGGCTACTGGGGGCCGCTTGCCCGCACACCCGTTCGCTTCGTGCTCAACGTGTTGCGGGCGATTCCGGAATTGGTATGGGCCGCGCTGCTGGTGATCGCCGCAGGCTTAGGCCCCTTCCCCGGCACCTTGGCGCTGGCACTCCATACCTCGGGCGTATTGGGACGATTGTTCGCCGAATCGCTGGAAAATGCCTCACCCGAGCCGATGGCTGCGTTACGGCGCAACGGTGTCGCGGCGGTTCCCGCGTTTTGCTACGGCACCCTCCCCACCATCGCGCCGCAATTGGTGAGCTACACCTTGTACCGCTGGGAAAATAATATTCGCGCGGCCAGTGTGCTGGGTGTCGCGGGTGCAGGCGGCCTCGGGCAAATGCTGCATTTTCATTTGTCGTTGTTGCAGTACCCCGAGACCGGAACGATTTTGCTCGCGATGATTTTGCTGGTGGCGCTGGTCGATGCGCTGAGTAATCGGCTGCGAAATAGGTTGTTGGGATAGCGCAGCCACGCAGTATTTGAATACTAAACTCAAGCGCTGGCGCGGTGTTTCACCCGTTTTTGCTCTGAGAGCCGCACTGGTGCTTGTGTTTGACAGAAATTCACCATGACAAGGATTGAAGCGCGCTGTTGAAAAAGCGCCTTCCCCCTTTGGAAAAGGGGGATCGAGGGGGATTTAAGGTCGTGACGCACTACAACTATTTCCTGAACCCCGTCACCGCAAAATCCCTCCCAGCCTCCCTTTAGAAAAGGGAGGAGCGAAACATCGCTGCTGCGGTGTGACCGCGACCAATGTCGCACTCAATCTCGCGTGATGAAAATTAATCCAACGTTGACGCTTTAGGTTATCTTGTGGTCAGGGGTGTCGTTCGGCACTTGCGTCTTGCTGTGGAGAATGTCGTTGACGAATTTACCGGATTCAGATCAGGATTTACGCGCAGAAATAGTCAGCCTGCGAAACCGCATCGATGCACTTGAACATACGCTTGGCGATGTGAAGAAACGCCAGTTCCTGCCGATGCCGCCGTTCCACATCTCAACCGCCGATGCGCCGTTCATGCAGTTCTCGACCTGCAGCACGGTGGATTTTTTGCATCCGCGCTATCTGGAAATATGCGGCCTGTTCCGGCATCCGTTTCAGTGGCATCGCAAATTATGGGAGTGGGTGTTCGTGGTGCATCATCTGCTCGAATCGGGCGTGGTGAAGCCCGGCAGCAGAGGCTTGGTGTTTGGCGTTGGCAATGAACGCTTGCCGGCGATGTTTGCCAGCATGGGTGCCTGCATCGTCGCCACCGACGCGCCGGATGATGTCAGTGAAAAATCTGGCTGGAAAGAGTCAGGGCAGCACTTCAGTAATTTGCAGGCACTCCGCTGCACCGATATTGTCGATGGCGCCGTGTTCGATGCCAATGTGTCGTACCAAACCTGCGACATGAACAACATAGGGCCCGAGCTTGTCGGCTTCGATTTCAACTGGTCGTCGTGCTGCTTCGAGCATTTGGGCGGCCTGGAAGCGGGCATGCAGTTCGTCATCAATGCCGTCGAAAAGACCCTGCGCGTTGGCGGCATTGCTGTGCATACGACCGAATACAATCTCTCATCCAACGACGCGACCAGCGACACCGGTGTCACCGTTATTTACCGGCACCGCGATCTGGTTGAATTGGTGCAGCGCCTGCGGGATCGGGGGCACATCGTGCAGCCATTCGTCGTGGCACCGGCTGCACACTACTGGGATTTTCACATCGACTTGCCGCCGTACGCCATTCAGCCGCATTTGAAACTGTTGCTCCAGCAATATATCGCCACTTCCGCTGGCATCGTCGTGCAGCGTGGTCGGTGACTATCGATCCAAGCGTATCGGGCAATTGGTGAAAGCGTAGAAGTCCATTACACGCGGGTTTTCAGGCATAAATGGTTCAAACACCGCGCCAGTGCTAGTGTTACGACTTCCCGAGCGCATC
>JAYVXF010000065.1:0-2338 GCA_043793345.1 Betaproteobacteria bacterium
GCAACGTTCGGCAGCGGATCATTCGGAATTTGCGCTTCGCCCCCTACCGGCGTAAACGCACTAATCGTCAAGTCATCCAGCCCCACGCGATTGTAGTCACCGGGTGAAGCGCCTTCAATTCGCACCGTCTTCAGCCCCGCTGCGGTGATGGTAAACGCATTGGTGCTGTAACTCGCGTAGCTGGCGGTGGGCGTGACGGTGCCGACCATCACATCGTTCACCTTCACACGGATGCTGATACTGCCGCTGAATTGCGCGGCTTTGAAATTGATCTTGAAGGTGCCTGCCGGAAAGTGGACATCTTGCAACATCGTCGTCATGCCATAGAGTGCGGCCACGCTCACGCCTTGTGGGGCGGGTAGGCTCGGCGGTGCGGAGGCACCGTTCGACGCATACCCAAAAGGATAATAGCCAAGCCAGCCGTTGCCAAGCGCGGCGGCGTCGAGACCGGCGGAGGCACCTTGTTCAAATCCGGCGTTATAAAAAGCCGGATAGCCCGCACCAGCGGCCACCGTGATGCTACGGGGAGACGAGGTAGCCACCGCACCGGCAGAATCGGTCACCCTGGCCGTCAGGGTGTAGCTACCGGGCGCCACGTTTTGCCAGTTGACCGATGAAAACGAAACATCGCCGCTGACCGTGCCCGCCAGCACGTTGTTGGCGTAGTACTCGATCTTGGTGATGGATCGATCATAGGTATCGGTATTGACTGCGAGGCGGATCGCCGCTGGTGCGGCGTAGGATTGTAAATCCGGGGGCGACACCCAGCTGATTATCGCTGGACCTGCCGGGCCGATTTTTACATCGTCCACAACGTTCATGCCCGGGTTATTGTAGGGGTCGTTGCTGTTGGAATAGAACGCGAGGGACGAGTTGCCGCTGCTCGCTTTGGAGACTGGCATCCAGTAGCGGCCACTGGTGGTGCAGTTCAAGGTCGTTGCGTCCAGCGCGGCTAAGAGCGAATGCTGGTAGCCCAAGCCGACTCTGAAGCTGAGCCCATAGTTGCCGGCAGGCAGGTTCAGGCTCTGGGAGAGATTGCTTTGGCCGTTCGCGGTGACACCGAAATAGGTCTGCTTACCCTCCGGTGGCGTCAAGATGGTGGAGCCGAATGGCGGAATGGCACCAGCCGTGGCGATACCGCCGTTGTAGGAAATCCAGCTATCCGGACTGTCGCTGTAGCTGCTCGCAGCCAGCCCCGGCGACTCGAAGTTCCCATTGCGCACAAAGGGAAAGAGACCACCGGTATTATGAGAAAAGTAAACGGGATCTGAAATTGTGCTGGCCCCCAGATTGTCGTAGGCCTTCGCGGTGATATTGCGGGCGAGATTTGAATTCGTGTTCATGGAAAACGACCACGGGGCGGCGACTGCGGTGCCGAGCAGGGTCGCACCATCATAAAACTCGACCCTGCTGATGGTGCCGTCCGAATCGCGCGCATCGGCACGTAGCAGCGTGGTGGTGGCAATGATTGATTGACCCGACATCGGCGTGACGATCACGACGCTGGGTGCAACATTGGTACCCGCCTGGCCGACGATCACGTCGTCCAAGCTCACGCCATACGAGAAGCCCGCGCCTGGCGCAGGCTCAGACACCTCGAGGGTCAGCTTGTAGCTACCGGCGGTGGCGATCGTGATACCACCAAAAGTCATTACGCCGGAATTCATCGCAGGCGTTAGCGGGGCGGCAGAAATTGTGCCGAGCGTGGCCTTGATTTGTGCAGCGGTACCGGGGCCAGCTTGCGCAGCTTGCAAAGAGACAACATAGGTACCGGGCTGTAGGCTCACTGTCTGTGAGATGGCAGTGCCCGCGCGCAGGAACGCCCATTGCCGCCCGTGCTGCCGTGCAATGTTCGCGTTCCAAAGAGCGGATGGCAGATTGTAGAGCGCAACGTCGCCGCGAATTTCCCAGCCGAGGCCCGCTGTTGCCGCGAGCACTTGCCCATTTGGCAGTGCGGGGATCTCAAAGCTGGGATTGACGAGCGGAACCTGCGCGAGGGAGGATGCCGATAAGCCGACAATTGCGGCAAGCATGAATGCGCGACTGATCAGCGAACTCGGCGAAAATCTTGTGGATTTAGCCATGTTGTCCCTCTTTTATTAAACGCTTGTTACGCCGACGTTGTGCATCAGCATTTATTAACTGTAGTTAACTAAAAATTAATTTGCAAGCGAAACAAAAAATGAACGCGCTAAGTGCGCGATAGGTACCTCGACGATTTATCGCCAAGTACCACACCAATATTCGAGTTTTATTCTATTTTTACCTACGAGCCATCCACCGAATATTTCCCCACAAACCCCCGATCAATCCGGTCTTTCCAGCGCCACACCCAGCC
>JAYVXF010000066.1:0-7784 GCA_043793345.1 Betaproteobacteria bacterium
CGAACTTGTTTTCGTAGAGGAAAGTCCGGACTCCACAGGGCAGGGTAGTGGGTAACCCCCATCCACCGCGAGGTGAGGATCAGAGCAACAGAGACGAGCCAGTTCAGTCTGGGTGAAACGGGCAATCTCTACCTGGAGCAAACCCAAATAGGCAGGCGTTGACGTGTGTCCCGCGGAGCCTGCGGGTAGGGTGCTTGAGGCGCACGGTAACGTGCGTCCCAGAGGAATGACCGTCATAACGCGCAAGCGTCGTAACAGAATCCGGCTTATCGGTGCGCTTCCACTTTCCGGCAGCCTTTGCGAAGAAGGGCAATTTTCGTCAGGCAGCTAGCCCGTTTCATTTGCGACTGCGTAAAGCCGCAGAAATATGCCCAAAGCGCCGCCCGTACCAATCCGGTCTTTCGGTGAGGCGCAAGTTGGTACCTTTTTCCCGCTCCGCTTCCATATCCTGAAACAGCGCGGTAACAAATTCGATAAATACGCGTGCGCGCGAGTTACGGCGCTGATTTGGCCGATAAAACAGATTGATGGGAGGTGCGTCTTTCATTTCCCAGTCAAGCAGTACGGGCACCAAACGCCCGCTTGAAAAATGCGCTTGCGCAGATATATCGGAAATCCTGGCGACTCCTTCACCTGCCAGTACCGCTTCGAGATTAATGTCGCGGTGATTGCTGATTAGCCAGCCGCTTACCGCCACTTCTTCAGTTTCGCCAATGCGCTCGTATCGCCAGAGATCGATCACCGTACCCTCCGGGTTGCGGAACGAAAAGCAGATATGGCGAGCCAAGTCTTGGGGATGCTGCGGTATGCCATGCGCAGCCCAATAGGCGGGTGCGGCGCAGGTCATCTGGCGTGTCTCTGCGATACGACGATGCACCAGCTCGGCGTGCGACGGCCAGCCCAACAAAAGAAAGATGTCAACAGCACTTGAATCGGCCTCGTTGATTCTATTTACTACCCTGAGATCGATCTGTATGTCTGGATAGCGCGCATGAAATTTCGGCAGCGCAGGCAGTATGCAATGCATCGCAAGTTGTGGCATGGCGCCGACGACAAGCGTGCCACGGGGACGCGCAATACCGCCTTTTACCGAGTCATCTGCCGCGGCAAATTGTTCCAGTAGCGGCTGGCAGGTTTCAAGATAATTCTCGCCGTCCGCCGTGAGCGTGAGTCCATGCGAGGCGCGCTCAAACAGCTTGGTGCCGAGATGGCTTTCGAGCGACGAAACGAGTTTCGAAATGGCTGGAATGCTCACATCAAGCCTTCTCGCGGCGCCCGAGAAGCTGTGCTCTTCTGCGGCGGCCACAAAATACTCAAGGGCGCGAAACTTATCCATGGTTGCCTTTCGTTGCCAGACACGACAATTGTGCTTAAACCAAAAGTTAAAGGCAAGTTTGCTGAAAAGGGCATTCCCTCAAAGTGGGGTTGGGTCTATTGTGTCTTCATCAACTTTTTGGGAGAGATTCATGAAAACCAGTCACCCGTCGATGGTCTTGAAAATGCTGCTGCCAGTAGTCTTTGCCATTGCGCCAACCCTTGCGATGGCGCAGTACCCTGACAGGCCGATTCGCCTGATTGTTCCATTTGCTCCCGGCGGCGCATCGGATGCGGCCGCGCGAACGCTCGGCCAGGCGATGTCGAAATCGCTGGGACAGCCGGTCCTCATCGAGAACCGTCCAGGCGCTAACGGCAGCATTGCCGCGCAGGTTGTACAGAGTGCGCCTGCCGACGGCTACACGCTGCTCTGGGCGAGCGCGTCGATGGTAGCGATTCCGGTTCTACAGAAGTCTGCGCCGTATCAATCGTTGAACGAGTTCGCACCGGTTTCGATTACGTGTCGTCTGACCTACGCGGTCTACGTCAACGCGGACGTACCCGCCAAAACGGTCGGCGAATTCATCACTTACGCGCGGGCAAAACCGGGCAAGCTCAGTTATGCCACGGGGTCTCTCGGCGAATACATGGTTACAGCACAACTACTGAAATCGACAGGCATTGATCTCGTACACGTTCCGTACAAGGGCGGGGCCGCTGCGATGCCGGATCTTATTGCCGGCCGCGTACAGCTCAATATTGGCCCGTTTGCGGCCGGTCTGCCGCATGTCAAGGCGGGCAAATTGCGCATGCTGGCAACGCTGCTTCCGAAACGTAGTCCAGCTGCGCCGGACGTACCGACACTGGCAGAGGCTGGTGTGCAGAACGTGACGAGCCCAACCTGGCAGGCCATTTTTGCGCCCCCGAAAACGCCGAAAAATGTGACTGACCGACTCGCAAAAGAAGTGGCACTGGCATTGCGCGACGAAAAACTGCATGCTCAGTTTGATGGCTTGGCGGTACAGGGCGAATCCTCCACGCCAGAGGCACTCACAGTTATCGTGAACGAGGACACCATTACCTGGCGCCGCTTCGTGCACGAAAACAATATTCCGCAGGAATGAAGGGGACTTCAACTGGAGACGAGCATGTTACATACGCAACAAAAAGCCGACGCCAGTGCGGACGATGCGACAGCGCTACTGGAAATGATCGGGGCGAGCTGGAAGTCGCAGGTGGTTTGTGTCGCTGCCGAACTCCGCATCGCTGATTTTCTCGCCGACGGCCCACTGTCGAATGAAGATCTCGCCCGGAAAACCGAATGCCACGGTCCTTCGCTGGGTCGGCTGATGCGAGCACTGATGTCTCTGGGTATATGTGTTGAGCTCCACGACGGAACCTTCGCGCTGATGCCGACCGGTGAATTGCTGCGCACGGATGCGCCCCGGTCGGTGAACGCCTGGGCTGTCTGGTGGGGAAAGTATCACTGGCCTGTTTGGGGCAATCTCCTTCATAGCATTCGAACGGGCGGAACCGCGCGTGAACTTGTCACAGGCCAGTTGGGCTATGCGCACATAGAAGATGATCCGCAGGCGGCGTTGGTATTTAATCGCGCCATGGTCGGTATTACCGGGTTGATTGCGAGTGCTGTCGTGCGTGCCTACGATTTTTCGGCAGCGAAAACAGTAGTGGATATCGGCGGCGGTTACGGTCTGTTGCTGACCGCAATCCTGTCGGCGAATACAGAAGTGACCGGAATAGTGTTTGACTTGCCCCACGCCATGGACGGCGCAGCGAAATTGGCTGCCGATGCAGGCATTGCGCAACGAGTATCATTGATTAGCGGAGATTTCTTCAGTCGTGTTCCGGAGGGTGCAGATATTTATCTTCTCAAAAGCGTGCTGCATAACTGGGACGACGAACGCTGCAGTGTGATTCTCGCCTGCTGCCGGCGCGCAATGGCAATGGGTGCAAAGCTGGTGCTGGTCGAGCGCATCATGCCCGCACATGTGCAAAACGCAGTTGCCGACCAGGCCGTCGTTCGGGCGGATCTCAACATGTTGGTTGGGTTGGGGGGCCGCGAGCGGACTGCGGCGGAATTTACGGTACTACTGGCCGTGTCAGGTTTTAAAGTGACCAAGCTAATACCTGCGGCCTACGATTTCAGTGTTATCGAAGGCATTGCCATCTGAGCGGCGAGGAATGGCGAGCAATGGATTGATCCTCAATTGTCGGTCACATAGCGCCTGAGTCGCACGCCATAGCAAAAAACACCAGTACCTGCGTATCGCCCAAACTGAAAATGCCCTGAAGTCCGCTCCGGATGGCGCTCTACGTTTTTCCCCGCGATGAAAAAGTCAGCCGTGAAAGCACTGCGTCCGCACTTGACCGCTGCGTCGGGTTTGCGCGCTAGGGCTACTCGGCATGCGCAACGTGCGTCCCAGAGGAATGACCGTCGTCACGCGCAAGCGTCGTAACAGAATCCGGCTTATCGGTGCGCTTCCACTTTCCCCAATTTCTCTTGAGCATAGTCCCAATACGGGACTATACTGCGCTATGCGCGTAATCGCCTACAAAACACTCAGAGAGTTTGGGCAATCAAACCACGCCTACCGAGATGTCGTCGAACCTGCGCGTGCGTGGTTTCGACACGCTTCTGTAGCAGACTGGGAGCATCCTGCAGAGGTAAAGGCCGATTTTCGAACGGCGAGTATTCTGCGAGACGGCCGCGCGGTTTTCAATCTGGCTGGCAACAAATACCGTCTGGTTGTCTGGATCAACTATCCGTTTCGCGTGGTGTATGTGCGCTTCATCGGAACGCACAAGCAATACGACCAAATCGATGCGCAAACAATATGAAGGAAAAACCATGGATATAAAACCGGTTCGATCAAAACGCGACTATAGCGAAGCGCTCAAATCAGTCGAAGGCTTGATGAATGCCAAGGCAGGCACGCCGGAGGGTGACAGGCTCGACGTACTCGTCACCCTGATACAGGCGTATGAAGCCAAACACTTCCCGATGCTGCCGCCAGACCCGGTCGAATCCATCAAATTCATGATGGAGCAACGAGGCTTAACCGTTCACGACCTCACGCCGGTCTTCGGGCGAGCCAACCGCGCTTACGAAGTGCTCAGCCGCAAGCGCCCTTTATCGTTGGCCATGATTCGCAAACTGCATAGTGATTTTGGGATTCCGGCTGACGTGTTGATCGCGGCTTAGACGAATGATCGTCATGGCATGCAAGTGCCGTAACAGAATCCGGCTTATCGGTGCGCTTCCACTTTTGCAGCGAATGCCGTTGATATTTCTGCCAAAAAAACGTGCATCCATTGCCGGTCGAAAGAGGCCGATCACGCAGGCAATCAACGTGGCGATTGGCTGCTGACGGGCGTGTGTGTTTTTTGTTAGTGGCGTTGCTGGATTGAACAGTGACGCGTAGCGCTATGAATATGAAGTCGAATTCACGGAAACTCTTCGAATGGTAGGTGGCGTTTTCAGTGTCTCTAACTGGTTAGGCCATCAATACACAGGAAAACATCACGCATGCACTTTCGACAACTCTTTATTAATCGACGGTCAGTTTTAGCCGGCTTAACCCTTGTTACGATGTTCTCAGGCTGTACACTGACTCGAGCCGCCTATGTCTACGCCCACTCCCCTGATAACCTTTCCAGGACTTCATCGACTTTTCCGATCTATGCAGAACAGGGGGCGGAGTCAATGGCTGACGACATCTTAGCGACTCTGCCGAGAACGATCCAGCATATTGAAGCAAGACATGGTGGAAAATTGAATCCACTTCCACCCATCGTTATTTGTGCCACCGAGGCCTGCTATGAATATTACGCGGCGATACCCAACACCGATGCCGAAACCTTGCGTGACAAGAGAATATCCATAAACGGTGCAAAAATCCTCAAGCAAAAAAGAAACGCCGTTCAGCTTTTCACACATGAGTTGTCTCATTTCTATTGGTTCTCACAAGGTGTTGGCTTCCAGCCGCGTTGGTTTGAAGAAGGAATGGGCGTGTGGGTATCAAACGGTGGTGGGGCAGAAACAGTCAGTGTTCAAGCTGCGGAGCAAGCCATTCGAAATGGAATATCCATCCACCCAACGCTCAACACAGGCTTTTGGAACTACCTGACACAAGCCCCGTCGCCACCTGACAACAACTGGCATATGTATTACAGACAGTCGGGAATGTTCGTCCAGTACTTGCACGACAGTGATACGATTGCGTTTGCCCATCTGCTTGAGGCGCTGAGACTCAGCAAAGACATGCAAGCGGCGTGGTCGATTGCATACAAGAAAAGTGTTGAAGAAATGTGGTTACAGTTCATCAACGAAGTTAAGGGGTCAGGTTCGCATTGATTTTCGATACGCGGTTCACATAATTAAAAACAGGGATAACCGCCCTCTGAATTCAAAGATGCAAGGCAGGGCGCGGCGTTTCGGGCGTTTTCCTGCCACGAGCCGCACCAACACTAGAGTTTTTCATGTACCGATTGAATCGGCGGGAACCACCGCCGCCACGGCGCGACCGTGTTTGGTGATGTTGGTGGCGCAGCGTTGGGCAGCAGCATTGATGAGCGCGGGCAGTTGCTTGCGCGCTGCTTCGACACCCGTCGTGAGGGGTTGTCGGCTTATGCGGGTCATTTCATTACTGGACAGAACATTGTCAATGCGGGCGGCTGGTTCGCAACGCTCGACTTAGGCTCGGGGCAAAAAATAAAAAGCCCGCATCTCTCAACGCGGGCTTTTATTTTTTAAGGCGGTTTCGAGAATTACTCGACGCGCGCCTTTTCCAACAGCTTGGTCACTTGCCAGGCTTTGGTCTTCGATAGCGGACGCGTCTCTTCGATCATCACGGTGTCGCCATGCTTGAATTCATTGTTCGGCGAATGCGCGTGATATTTCTTGGAGCGACGCACCACTTTGCCGAGCACCGGATGTTTCACGGCGCGCTCAACCAGGACGGTAACGGTTTTATCCATTTTGTCGCTGACGATGCGGCCTGTAAGCGTGCGTTTGTTTTTTGCTTCGGTGGCAGCCACTTGAGTTGCTTGATCCATTACGCGGCTCTCGCTTTCTCAGTCAGAATGGTTTTGAGTTGGGCGATTTCGCGCTTCACTCGTGCCACTTCGCTGGTTTTGGTCAGTTGTTGTGTAGCGATCTGCATGCGCAGCGAGAATTGCGATTTGCGCAACTCAAGCAATTCTTTGTTCAGATCGTCCGGGGATTTTGCCCGCATTTCTTTTGTGTTCATCTGGGTTCTCCCGTTTAACCAATCATGCGGTGAACGAAGGTGGTTTTGATCGGCAGCTTGGCTGCGGCGAGCGTAAACGCTTCCCGTGCCAATGCTTCGTCCACACCGTCCATCTCGTAAAGTACTTTGCCCGGCTGAATTTCGGCCACGTAATATTCGGGCGAACCTTTACCGTTACCCATGCGGACTTCGGCAGGTTTCTTGGAAATTGGCTTGTCCGGGAAAATACGGATCCATACACGGCCACCGCGCTTGATGTGACGCGTCATGGCGCGACGTGCGGCTTCGATCTGGCGCGCGGTCAAGCGACCACGGCCAACGGCCTTCAATCCATATTCGCCGAAGGAGACTTTGGCGCCGGCCGTAGCGATACCTTTGTTCCGGCCTTTTTGTTCCTTGCGGTATTTGCGTCTAGCTGGCTGCAGCATTTTTCACTCCTGCTCTGCGGGGTTTCCGCGCTTCTGCTTGTGGCTCTGGTGCGGCGACGGGCTCTTGTCCCTTGGCCAGCATTTCGCCTTTGTAGACGAGAACCTGCACGCCGATCACGCCGTAGGTGGTGCGGGCTTCAGAGAAACCGCAGTCGATGTCTGCGCGCAGTGTATGCAACGGAACACGTCCTTCGCGATACCACTCGGTACGGGCAATTTCTGCGCCGTTCAAACGACCCGACGACGTGATCTTGATGCCTTGTGCGCCCAGACGCATCGCGTTTTGCATCGCGCGCTTCATGGCACGACGAAACATCACACGCTTTTCCAATTGGCTGGAAATGTTATCGGCGATGAGCTGCGCATCGGTTTCGGGTTTGCGAATTTCTTCGATGTTGACATGTACCGGCACGCCCATCAGCTTGGTCAACTGGACGCGCAGGTTTTCGATGTCTTCACCTTTCTTGCCGATCACCACACCTGGACGCGACGAATAGATGGTGATCTTCGCGTTCTTGGCCGGGCGCTCGATGATGATCTTGCCGACAGAGGCGCTGGCAAGTTTTTTCTTGAGGTAGGTGCGAACCTTGATGTCCTCAAGCAGCATGATCGGGAAATTTTTGCTGTTGGCGTACCACTTGGATGCGAAATTCTTGTGGACGGCTAAGCGAAAACCAATCGGTGATATTTTTTGACCCATCGTTGCCCCTTATTGCTTGCCGTCGCCAACCGTCAAAAAGACGTGGCAAGTCGGTTTAATAATTCGATTGCC
>JAYVXF010000067.1:0-7771 GCA_043793345.1 Betaproteobacteria bacterium
CTGATTTCCAACATGGCCGATCAACTGGATCTGCCGATGCCGGCGACACATCTGGTTTATGAGCAGTTAAACAAGCTGATGCAGCACGGTTGGGGCAACATGGATACCTGTAATCTTTTGCGTGTACTTGAGGAGGAAGAATGAATCTCACCCGGCTTTTGCAGCAGCGTGCTGCTGCTGGCAATCCTGTCCGTGTCGGCCTGATTGGCGCGGGAAAATTCGGCTCGATGTATCTGTCGCAGATTCCGCGTACGCCAGGCATTCATCTGCTCGGTATCGCCGATCTCAATCCGGCACGCGCGGCCGAGTCACTGCGACGTGTCGGCTGGAAGGACGAGCAGTTCGCGGCGAAAAATTTCAAGCAGGCATTCAGCAACGGCACCACCCACATCACCGATGATACCGAGGCCTTGATCAGCAATCGCCACATCGACGTCATCATTGATGCCACCGGTAGTCCTGCCGCAGGTATCGCCCACGTACTCGCCTGTTGCGCGCACCAGAAACACATCGTGATGGTGAACGTCGAAGCAGACGCGTTGGCAGGTCCCCTGCTGGCCAAGCGCGCTGCCGAAGCGGGTATCGTTTATTCGCTCGCCTACGGCGACCAGCCGGCACTCATTTGCGAAATGGTCGACTGGGCGCGTGCGGCCGGATTTGAAGTCGTGGCGGCCGGCAAGGGTACCAAGTATTTGCCGCAGTATCACGCGTCAACACCCGACACGGTTTGGGGCCACTACGGTTTTTCCAGGGAGACGGTCGCGGGTGGCGATTTCAACGCGCAGATGTTTAATTCATTCCTCGATGGCACCAAGAGCGCAATCGAAATGGCCGCCGTTGCCAACGCCACCGGGCTCACACCAGCGCCCGGCGGTCTGGAATTTCCACCGTGCGGCGTTGATGATCTGGCGCGCTTGCTTAAACCAAAAACCGATGGTGGTCGTTTGCATCATCGTGGCCAGGTCGAAGTGATTACCTCAGTCGAGCGCGATGGCCGTCCGGTGTTCCGCGATTTGCGTTGGGGTGTTTACGTGACGTTCGCTGCCGACACCGATTACGTACGGCGATGTTTTAAGGAATACGGACTCATCACCGACGACACCGGCAATTATTCTTCGATGTACAAACCGTTCCATTTGATTGGCTTGGAGCTCGGCATCAGCGTCGCCAGTGCCGCACTACGAAAAGAGCCGACCGGCGCACCCGATGGCTGGCGCGGCGACTGTGTGGCGACCGCCAAGCGCGATCTTAAAGCAGGAGAGATGCTCGACGGGGAAGGCGGCTATACCGTCTACGGCAAACTGATGCCGGCCACCGATTCAAAACGGCTTGGTGGATTACCGATCGGACTTGCGCACAAAGTAAAAATGTTGCGCAACGTCGCGGCGGGTAAGCCGGTGACGTGGGGCGATGTGGCGTTTGACAAGAAAAATGAAGCGGTGAAATTTCGGCGTGAGATGGAAAAGACATTTACGCCTTAGTCCTGCAACTAACTAGAACCCTCCCCCGGCAGGAGGAGGGCAGGGTGGGGTAAGTTGATCACCTGCCGAATGTGTTGTCCGCTCATCAACATCGCCCCCATCCCAACCTTCCCCCGTGGCCGGGGGAAGGGGTCAAAAACTGATGCCGCGTCCGCTACTGCGGGCAAGCCATTTTGGAACATGCAAGGAAAAAATATCCAATCCCGCACGCAGGGGCTAATCAGAGCATGAAAAAAAACACCAAACTCGCCCAGCTCGGCCGCAAGGCTATCAACGCAACCAAAACCGTCAACGTGCCTTTGCATCGCGCATCCACAGTGCTGTTCGATTCAATTGCCGAGATGCGTGCGACGCAAGCGGCGTGGGATCGAGATGAGCAAGTGCCGACCTACGGTGTGTTCAACATGCCGCAGGAATTGGCGCTCGCCAATGCGGTCGCTGAACTCGAGGGCGGCTATCGCGCGGCCACCTTCCCCAGTGGCCTTGCCGCCATTGCGGGCGCGTTACTGGCTGTAGTGAAAGCGGGCGACCACGTGCTGATGACCGACAGTGGCTATGCGCCCGGCAGGCATTTCGCCCAATTTTTTCTCGCGCGCTTTAATGTTGCGATTGAATTTTATGATCCCCAGATCGGTGCCGGTATCAACGCACTGATGAAGCCCAATACCAGGGTCATTTACACCGAAAGTCCCGGCTCACACACCTTCGAAGTGCAGGATATCCCTGCGCTGGTCAAGGTCGCACACGCGCACGGCGCGCTGGTCATCATGGACAACGCGTGGGCGACCGGATATTTTTTTAATGCATTCGCACACGGCATCGATATGGTGGTGCAGCCGGCGACAAAATACTATGCGGGGCATTCTGACCTGTTGATCGGGCTGGTGATCGCCTCCAAAGAGTGCTGGCCGCAATTGAAAAACGCCGCCATCAGTCTCGGTCAGCGCGCTTCTCCCGACGATTGTTTTTTAGCACTGCGCGGCATGCGTACGCTCGGTGTGCGCATGCGGCAGCACGAAGCATCGACATTGCCGATTGCGCAGTGGCTGGCGGCGCGGCCAGAGGTTCATCGGGTGTTGTATCCGGCATTGCCGAGTGACCCGGGACATGCGCTGTGGAAGCGCGACTTCACCGGCGCGAGCGGATTGTTCGGCGTCGAGTTCAAGCCCTGCTCCAGAACGCAACTCGCGGCGATGCTCGACCACTATCAATATTTCGGTCTTGGTTATTCATGGGGCGGCTTTGAGAGTCTGGTGGCACCGGCCAATATCGATAACGGTCGCACCATCCACCCGTGGCGCGGCGGCCCACTGGTGCGTTATCACATCGGTCTCGAAGACGCGGATGACTTGATCCGTGATCTTGAAGCGGGGTTTGAGCGCTTCAACGCCGCGTGAGCCGCTCGCCGTCATTCGCAAACCGACGCGACCGTTGCAAATGAACACCCATCCAGCGGACAATAGCTGCATTCAATAAAGTATGCATCGGAGAAAAAATGACCGAACCGAATCTGCCGGCGGCGGAAAATGAGCGTGTATTTCCTGCGGCAATACAACAGCCCAAGGTGACCTGGTCGCAATGGGCGCTGGCCATCCTGCTGACCACGCTGGTCGGATTGTCTGCGGCGGCGCTGCTGGCGGCGACGATCATGGAATTAATGTTTGACAGCGCCGCAGCCTGGATACGATTCGCGGTGTTGCTGCCGGTGCTGTTGATTGCGACCTATCTGCTGGTTCAACTCTGGCAGAAGCTCATCAACCGGCGCGACACCTTGAAACAATAGCCGATGACCCGACCCGCGAGTGTCGCCCGGGCTCACGCCTACTTCGATAGCAAAACTTTTCACGCCGACCTCGCACGGCGTGTCGCGATCCCGACCGAAAGTCAAAATCCTGATCGTGCGGCAGCGCTCAATGAGTACCTGACGGCTGAACTCACGCCATCGCTGGGCGCACTTGGGTTCGTGTGTCGCGTGTTCGACAATCCCAAAAAAGGCGGCCCGTTTTTAATTGCCACGCGCATCGAAGGCGTGGATTTGCCGACCCTACTTTCCTACGGTCACGGTGATGTGATTCGCGGGCTCGATGCGCAGTGGCGCGCCGGACTCTCGCCGTGGACGCTGATTGAGGAAGGTGAAAAACTTTTTGGCCGCGGCACGGCGGACAACAAGGGACAACACACCATCAACATTGGTGCGCTGAAAAGTGTGCTTGAAGCGCGCGGCAAACTTGGTTTCAATATCAAGCTGCTGATTGAAACGGGCGAGGAAACCGGCTCGCCCGGCCTGAACGAATTTTGCGCGGCACATCGCGATGAATTGCGCGCCGATGTTTTCATCGCCTCCGATGGCCCGCGCGTGGCACCAGAACGCCCGACGATTTTTCTCGGTTCGCGCGGTGTGATGAATTTCGACCTCGCCGTTGATCTCAGGGCCGGTGCGCATCACTCCGGCAACTGGGGCGGACTGATTGCCGACCCCGGTATTTTGCTGGCGCACGCGGTGGCCACCATCACGGATCGTCACGGCGCGATTCGCGTGCCGGAATGGCGACCCGCGCCGATTGCCGCATCGGTAAAAAAAGCCCTGGCCGATTGTGCGCCCGGCGGCGGAGATGATGCGCCGCAGATTGACATCGACTGGGGCGAGCCGGGCTTGACGCCTGCTGAACGTGTATTCGGATGGTCGAGTTTTTCGGTGCTGGCGATGAAGGTTGGCAATCCTGATTTTCCGGTGAACGCGATTGCCGGTCGCGCATGGGCGCGATGCCAGTTGCGCTTTGTGGTTGGCATTGATCCTGACGACGTGGTGCCGGCGTTGCAGCGACACATGCTTGCCGAGGGCTACCCGCAGGTCAGCGTAACACCGTCGCGCGAGGAGCCAATGCATGCGACGCGTCTTGACCCCGATTCAAAGTGGGTGCGCTGGACGGTGGCGAGTATTGAGAGGACGACAGGATTGCGGCCGGCGATATTGCCCAATCTTGGCGGCTCGCTGCCCAACGAAGTCTTTGCCGATAACTTGGGATTGCCGACGATCTGGATTCCACATTCCTATTCGGCGTGCTCGCAGCACGCGCCGAATGAACACATGCTCGGCTCCATCGCGCGCGAGGGCTTGGGAATCATGGCGGGGATATTTTGGGATTTGGGTGAGGTGCCTTGCTGATTGGGATGGCGTTTTGCTGATGATCGCCCCCATCCCGCCCCCTTGCAGGGCGCGATCAATCTGAGCTTTCCGGATATCAACGCCGCAAGCCTAGCGCACGTGATCCCGACTACGCAAACGCGCATTCTGATCTACTGCAACAATAATTTTTCGAACGAACTCTCGGCGTTTCCGACCCAGCTTCCCTCAGCGTCGCTGAATCTGTCGACCTACAGCGCGCTCTACAACTACGGCTATCGCAACATTATCGAGCTTGGGCCCAAGGTTGACGCGAAGACCGCCAAACTCACGCTGATCGCAGCGCCGTAGTCTCGGCACAGCGGCGGTGCTATCCCGCTAATGCGAGGCAAAGTCTAGCACTGGCGCACTTCTCCAGCCATTTATCTCCTGCGACCCGCACCAGCGATTGTGTTTAAATTTTTTATCGTGCGACAAACGCACCGTTACCGCCTGCGTCACTGTTCTGCCTATTTGCGCCGCTGCTGTCGCCATCTGGAGACAGGCTTCGTGCGTAGATCGTTTGAAATGCCAGTGTCATGGTATGAAGTCGCTGTGGCACGGTTACTGCTGCATTTTCTGGTTAACTTTAAACATCACTTTGTGGAATCTGCCATGAGCCGACATTTCCGATTGGGCGCGGTCAACAACAGCGCCGGTCTCTTGATCATTTGCCTGTCATTAATCCCGCTGTCCGCCCACGCACTGACCCTCACCGGCGCACAATCGCGCAAGGTGCACGGCACGGCGGGCACCTATGATTTGGCCATCAACCGCGCAGCACTCATCGGCGGCGCAATCACGGTTGAGTCGCGCATCATCGGCACCGGTCACACCATTGTTTTTCAATTCGATACGGCCATTACCACGCCGGGCACGGTGGCGACGTTCGATGTGACCAACGCACCGATCGGCACAGCCGGAGTGGCGCAGTCTGGCAGCGATGTGATCGTGACATTGACCGACGTCGCCGATAATCGCCGCGTGCGCATCGATCTGACCGGTGTGAATGGTTCGCTCAACGCGTCGATCGCGATCGGTTTTTTATCCGGCGACATCAACAATAGCTTCAGCGTAAACGCGAGCGACATCAGTGCGATCAAAGCCCGCTCGGGGCAGACCGTTTCGGTCGCGGCCAATAATTTCATCTATGACATCAACGCCTCCGGCGCGATTAATTCATCCGATATTTCTGCCGTGAAATCACGCTCCGGCGTGTCGCTCGGCACCACCGGGCCGCCATCGGTGTCGCTGTCGGCCTCTGCCGCGCAAGTCGGCGTCGCCGCGTCGCTGAACGCCAATGCCAGTGTCGGCGCCGGCGGCAGCATCGGCCGTGTGGAGTTTTACGAAGGCACGGCAAGACTGGGCGAATCGGCAGCGGCGCCCTACACGTTCAGCTGGAAGCCGGTGGTCGAAGGCCCGACGGCGGTGTCGGCAAAAGTAACCGATGGCAATGGCGCCGTCAGCTACTCGTCGGTGGTCAACGTAGCAGTTGGCGCGCATCCGCAAGCAGACGCCGCGCGTTTACTTGCGCAGGCAAGCTTCGGCGCGTCGCAAACCGAAATCAGCCGCGTCGCACTATTGACCCCAGCCGCCTATCTCGACGAGCAATTCGCCATCGGCCAAACCTCGCATCTCACCACGGTGCGCAACTATCCGACCTACCCGACCGCGCCGTACGCGGCGATGTCCCCGTCGATCTGGAAACAATATTTCGAAGCGCCTGACCAGTTGCGCCAGCGGGTGGTGTTTGCGCTCTCGCAAATCATGGTGATCTCGATGAACAACAACACCATTCAGGATCAGGCCTGTGGTCCTGCCGCGTACCTCGATTTGCTGGGTGCAAATGCGTTCGGTAATTTCCGCGACCTGATTAAAGGTGTCACCTTAAGCCCGGCGATGGGTGTCTATCTCGACATGAAAGGCAGCGCCAAGGCGGAGCCGGCACCGTACAACACGATCCCAAGTGAAAACTACGCGCGCGAATTGATGCAGTTATTTACCATCGGTACCGTGATGCTGAACGCCGACGGCTCGGTGCAGTTTGACGGTTTGGGTAAGCCGATCAACACCTACAGCGAAGCGGATGCACAGGAAGTCGCGCGCGCGCTGACTGGCTGGAATTTTGCGGGGCAACTTCAAACCAACCAATACGCCTGGTTGTATCCCGACGTGCCGTATCCGCGTGATGCGGCCACTGCCGCGAAAGCCTGTACCGCGTGGTCTACGCCGATGGCACCGTGGCTTCAGACCTACCGTGTGTTCGATAGCTCGGTCAACGGCTCACATTCGGTGACCGGTGGCGCGCACGACGCAGGTGCGAAAACGCTACTCACCTACCCCGGTTCGGCGGGCTTTAGCCAAGCCGTGCCGGCTGGTCAGACGCCGGACAAGGATGTCGATGACGTGGTGAATAATTTGTTCAATCACCCGAACGTTGGCCCTTTCATCGGCGAGCAATTGATCATGCGCCTGGTGACGAGCAATCCGAGCGGCGCGTATGTGGCGCGCATCAGCAACGTCTTTAACAACAACGGCGCCGGTGTGCGCGGCGACATGAAAGCGGTGGTCCGCGCCATTCTGCTCGATCCGGAAGCGCGCACCAGCCGCAGCGCGCAGCCGAATTCGTACGGTAAATTGCGCGAGCCGGTGCTGCGTTTCACGCAATTGCATCGCGCCTTCGACGCGAAGATTCCGAACGGCGACTACGCGGGCATTTACGACTTGACCAGCTCGGATTCGCTCGGCCAAAACCCGCTGCGTGCGCCCAGCGTGTTCAATTATTACCATCCGGATTATTCGCCGTCGGGCCCGCTTGGCACCGCACAGTTGTTCGGGCCGGAATTTGAAATCACCAATAGCGCGACCATTTCCGGATTCATGGACTTCAGCAAATACGGCATCATCGGCGGCTTTAATTCATCGGGGAGCGACCCGAACAAATGGATCAGGCCGACCTACGACCCCTACATCGCATTGGCCAATGATCCGGCCGCGATGGTCGATGCCTTGAGTGTCACGCTGCTGTCAGCGGGCATCAGCGCGCAGTTTCGCACGCAGCTAATCGACGTCGTCACCAAGCTCACCGATAGCAATGCCACCACGCAAGCCACCGAGCGCTTCAAGA
>JAYVXF010000068.1:0-7761 GCA_043793345.1 Betaproteobacteria bacterium
CGGGAATCCAAGTTTGCCTGCATTACCTTGGATTCCCGCCTTCGCGGGAATGACGAGCCCCGATTTGAAACTGTCGCCATTGTTCCTGACTGCTGAGCAAGCATTGCCTTAAGCACTACCTGAAACACTACCGTAAGAAAAAACACCACGGTCATTTCGAACGAAGAGAGAAATCTGCTTTTTCCCTCGGAGTTGATCAAGCAGATTTCTCTCTTCGTTCGAAATGACAGGACAAGTCAGGCTCGAACTATTCCGCGTCGCATTTCAAAAATCAATGCGGGTATCAAAAATTGATTTCAGCGACGGATAATTTGCCGTGCGCTGCAGACCAGCTGAACCCAATTCAATTTGCGCTGGCGACCAGCATCTTCGGGCGCTGGTATTCTGCGGCCGTGTAGTTTGCGGGCAGATCGCCCAAGCCGCTGTCCTGCTTCTCGCCTGCGTAAAACACTGCGGCGCGCTGGTATTCGGCCGCCGTGTAGGTTGCGGGAAGATCACCCAGGCCGCTATCCAGCGATTCGCCCGCAACGCAGTCAGAAATCGGCGAAGCAGCGGTTGCGTGCGACGCATCCATGACGGAAGCTTTAAGCGGTTTTGGTGTGTCGGCAACGGCATTGCCAAAAACAATTGCGCTTAAGACGGTCCCGGCGACGAGGCTAATTGCAGATTTCACGTTGGTTTTCATGATGGATCTCCTGAATTTGTTTTTGCGTTTTTCGTTTGAGCCCGGTCAAATCAACCGCTCACTAACCACGCCGTCACGATGCGCTTTTATCGCCGCGACGTCTGTGCGCAAAATCACAAAATTCACCGTTGTGACAATCGTTGACAATGTCCGCGATTCGCCCGCGTTACCCGCAACACGACGCAATCTGCTGCGCCGCTCAATTGGCGATTTTTATTTTGCGCGCGTCAACTGCGTGCCGCATTCGCATGCTCGCTGAACAGCGCGATGCTCACCTCGCCCGCCGTTGCAAAGCCGTATACCTTCAACGGAAGATCAACAAGCCGACGGGAAATTGTTTCCAGCGACAGCGGACGCGACCCATGCAGCCACCGCTCAACGCGCCACATGTAGTCGTCGCTCAATCTGACCACACTGCGGTTAACTGTCTTGCCGATTTGGCATTCCTGCATCATGCCTAGTTCGGCCATGATTTGTTCTTTGGGCACGTGCAAATCGTGGAGCACAAGGCTAAGCTGCTCGACAAATCGCACCACCAGACCCGACATCGGCGCCGCCGGAATCACGATGGGCAGCAACGATTTTTCGCTCACGAGAAGAATAACCTGCGGGCGGCTGAACAGGATATTGGCAGTCCAGTCACCAAGCACCGTCGTCGACGGCGCGGGCTCCTCGATAACGCCAGGGTTGCGATCAAGTAATTTGCGGGTACAACGCAATGCAAACATGCGGCGTCTCCCTTAATGATTTTATTTTGCCGAAATTAATCTGACTCGAAGCCTTAGTGCAGTGATGCACAGTGTCCAACACCATTTAACCCTGTCGATAAAACGCTTCGACCGTACCCTTCAACTTAATCAATAGTGCGTGACCTTTACGATCCACTTTTTTGCCCACGGGCACCCTGACCCAGCCTTCACTGATGCAGTACTCCTCGACATCGACGCGCTCTTTGCCATTGAAGCGAATGCCAACGTCGTGTTCGAAAAGTGCGGCGACATGATAGGGGCTGCGCGGGTCGGCTGAAAGGCGGTCGGGTAGCGGAGGAGTTTGGATTGTGTCGTTCATGGTGGTATTTTTTGAGAGATTGAAGGAAGGTTTCAGGAGCCAGATTGATTTTCACATGGCGTTCCAGAAAAACATATCGCGTCCCGATGATTGCCTTGCGAGGAATGTGCTCTGCTCTGTGTTCCGATTCACCGGCGGCGTGTGGCGATTCCCAGTTCCTGCCACAGCCAGCCGAAGTCGTAGGGTGTCTCGCCGGACGCGCCGCTACGTCGCGCCTCGATGTTCTCGACACTCTTGAGCAGCGCGACGACTTCATCCTTGCCACTTTTGGTGCGCACCGCCTCCTTTGGGCTGCGTCCGTCCAGTACAGGAAGCGGCGTGTCGATCCACTCGCGGTAATGCTGATCGTAGAATTGACGCATCGCGGCGGCGGCAACAGCAGGCGGAATTTCGTCCCCTCTCTCCGCCTTCGTTGATGGCGTTTTGCGGGCGCGTTTGAGCGCGTCCTCAACGTTGGTCAAACTGGTCAGCGCGGTACCGACCAAATCGCCCAATGCCGCCTTCAGAATCTCAATGCCCCGCTCCTTGCGCGCAACCGAATTGGTACTGAAACTCAATGCACCACCCGCAAGTTGCAAAGACCCGAACACCTGCTCGCCCGATGCGACGCTCTGGGTTTTAAGCATCAACCCCTTTCCAGGTATTTCGCGAAGCGCATCGGGCTTTACATGCCAGTCCCAGCTCGGTGGGGAATCATCCACCCGGTGTAAATATTTCAGCGCGTCCAGACGGGAGATGATCTGGGCGGCGCTACCTTCGCGCAGTGCGAAGCGGGTTTCGGCGAAAATAATGGGGTCACCTTCAGAATTCACCAGATCCGGCAGCGGCGCGTCGGCAACGCCGACATGCACGGCCAGCCAGCAGGCGGTGAATACTGCGGGCAATGTCGCCAGGGTGTCATCAATCGCGGCGCGAATTTCGGCTTGGTCCAGATTGGAACGCGTCAAGCTCCGCGTGGCCAGCGTGTCGTCGATTTTCGCGTCGATCAGATGCCGCAACTTTTCGGATTGGTCGACTGAATACGCCAGCAGCGCGCCAGTAAATCCTTTCTGACCGAGATAATCCACGACGCGCGCGCCGATGCGATCCCAACGCACCATTTGCTGGCTGGCCAAGTGCTCGAACACGCGTACCGGCTCGCCACCTCGCACCAGATCACGTACTTCGACCCATTTGCCGGGCAACACACCAGTCACCTCGTACACGCTCATCGTCGCGTCGCGCAGTGCCGCCATGTAACGCCGACTAGGCACGGAATCCCGCCAGCCACGGCGCTTGAGGTAATCGTCGACGATATTGTGCGGCACAGTCTCGAAGCGCTGTGCAGTGAGATGCTCGAACACACAGCCAAACAACAGCCCCGAGCCCGCGTCGCCGAGAATTCCGGCGAGCTCTTCCTGGGAAAGTCGAGCTGCATCGAGGGTTGACGCGGTGTGGGCATCAAGCGTGGCATCAAATGGCGCAGCCCAATAGGCTTCGCGCCGAATCCACTCCATCAAGTTGGCGACGGCTTTGTTGCTTTCACTCTTTGCCATTGAATACTCTGTGATCGGGTTGCATGATTGAGTCTGCCATCTCCAGTGTCACGACCCGGAAATATCGAAGCATGAAACAGCGTCTTTTCCCGTATGGCCGCGTTGATCAACGTTGCCAGGCCATTGCGGAGCCTGCCCCGGCAGGCTGTAAGCCGGGGTCGTCTCCTCGCGCCCTGCCATGCGAAAAAATCCAACAATTTCTTTGGGTCTCGCTATTTCCGGGTCGCGCCTCTAGTCAGGTTGACTATGCCGGGAAAGGCGAGCCTGGCTCCTTTAATCTTTCGCCGGCGCCGTTAATTTTTCTTGCCTGCGTCTGCTTTCGACTTTTTCGCATCCTGCCTGCCGAGTTCTTCCTTGGTCAGCTTGACCTTCTTGACCTTTTCACTTTTAACTTTTTCCTTCACCACTTTTTCCTTCTTCACCTTTTCTTTTTTCACGACCGGCCCCGCCAAAGCCTGCTTCGCCAGCCGCTTCTCTTGCTTGGCTGCCACGTCCAGCAGCTTCTTGCTCTTTTGATTCTTCCTTCTCGCCTTCAACATTGATGCGTGACTCAATTGAACCTCCTGTGATGAAACATGAATGACACTCTATTTTGTTCCGATTTGGCGATCTGCGCTCACGCATCGCCGACAGTGCACGGGAATGGGTATATTGGCGTATTGCAAGACTTGACCCTGTACTGCTGTACTGTTCATTTACTGCCCGTTCGCCCTGAGCCTGTCGAAGGATCCGTCCATCAGACCCTTCGACAGGCTCAGGGCGAACGGGGTATTTTTGGTCAACGAACAGTATTGAGACTTGACCCAGTACTGTTCGCCTTACGTAAAATAGCAAACGGCATCCGTCCGGTCAGCGGTATGGGCGGCATCGTGGCCAGCGTGTGATTGAAAACGCAGGGTCTTTCAACGGCACATTACCCAGCACATTCCAACGCAAATCGCCATTCCACGCGCCTCCCAGCCATAAAAGTCCCTGAACACCGCACCAGTGCTAGACTTTACCAACCAGTGCGTTCGCACTTTCCCGCTGCCGCCGCGCTTCAAACAAGCACACGCCCGACGCCACCGAGACGTTGAGACTTTCCACCGCGCCGAACATCGGGATGCTGATGATCTGGTCGCAGTTCTCGCGCGTGAGGCGGCGCAGGCCCTCGCCTTCTGCGCCCAGCACCCACGCCAGCGGCCCGCCAAGCCTGGCATCGTAGAGCGAAGTTTCACCGTCTTCGTCAGCGCCGACAATCCAGATGTTGCGGTCTTTTAATTCGCGCAAGGTGCGGGCAAGGTTGGTGACGGTGATGTAGGGAATCGATTCGGCCGCACCGGATGCCACCTTCATCGCCGTTGCCGTGAGGCCGACACTGCGATCCTTCGGCGCAATCACCGCGTGCGCGCCTGCGGCATCGGCCACGCGCAGGCAGGCTCCGAGGTTATGCGGATCCGTCACACCATCGAGCAGCAGCAGCAGCGGCGGCACCGTCAAAATATCCAGCACGTCGTCAACAAATTGCGGCAAGACCGCCGCTTCAACATTCGCCACCACGCCCTGATGGCGCGCATTACCCGTCATGCCGTCGAGGCGCTTGCCGTCGACCGTCATCACGCGCAGGTCTTTCGACTTGGCGGATTCGATGAATGCTTGCATGCGCTTGTCGTCGCGTTTGGCATCGACAAAAATTTCGCGAACGCTTTCCGCGCGGGTGCGCATGCGTGCACCGACTGCGTGGAAGCCAAAAATAATTTGCGGCTTCATTTTTTCTTTTTCGACAGCTTCGCACCGGACAATTTTGTTTTCGGCGCAGCCTTGGGCTTGACTGCAACCTTTGCTGCAACCCTGGCCTTAGGCATTGCGGCATCGAAGCCTTCCATCGGCGTGGTCG
The DNA here is from genome assembly GCA_043793345.1 of Betaproteobacteria bacterium. GTDB lineage: Bacteria > Pseudomonadota > Gammaproteobacteria > Burkholderiales > Usitatibacteraceae > UKL13-2. Next base: position 5,165 of record JAYVXF010000068.1, read on the forward strand.
GTGGATTTGCGCTGCTGACGTTGATTACCGTCTTGTCCGCTTTCGCTTCGCGCGCCTCGCGGCTTTCTCGCGGCGGTCGTGGTGCAATCGGTAGCGACGGCGGCATCACGCGCGGCGATTGGGGCGCGGCTTGTGGCGAGTGTGAAGGCGCTTTCACGCCCTTCTCCACGGCGACTTTACTCACCACCTTTTTACCGCCACTCCACGGGGATGATTTTTCCTTGCCCGGCGGCGCTTGCGACTCATGTGGGACAGATTTTTTCAACAGCTCGCCTGCCAATGAAAAATCGATCTTGCTGGTTTCAATATCAACACGCGCGACCTTAATGTTGACGCGATCCGACAGTTGAAATTTTTTCTTGGTGCGCTCGCCGATGATGGCGTGCTTGGCCTGGTCGAAGTGAAAATAATCCTGGCCGAACTCGGAGATATGCACCAGCCCTTCCACATACACTTCATCGAGTGTGACAAAGATGCCAAATCCGGTGACACCGGTGATGGTGCCGGCGAATGTTTCGCCAAGACGATCTTTCATGTAATAGCATTTCAGCCACGCGGTCACATCGCGCGTCGCCTCATCCGCGCGCCGCTCGGTGGCCGAACACTGCATTCCAAGTTGATCCCACGGCACTTTCGGGTCGTACGTGGTGTTGTGCAAAATCGCCTTGATCGCGCGATGCGTGAGCAGATCCGGATAGCGCCGGATCGGCGAGGTGAAGTGCGTGTACGCGTCGTAACTCAATCCAAAGTGGCCGATGTTGTCCGGGCTGTAGACCGCCTGCTTCATCGAGCGCAGCAACACCGTTTGCAGCAGCGGCGCGTCGGGCCGATCCTTGATTTTTTTCAACAGCTCCGCGTAATCGCGCGGGCTCGGCGTCTTGCCGCCGGGAAGCGTGAGCGCAAAATCTTTCAGCATGGTACGGAGACCCTCGAGTTTTTCTTCACTCGGGCCCGCATGGATTCGATACAGCGCCGGATGCTCGTGCTCGATTAAAAAATTGGCAGTCGAGACGTTTGCCGCGAGCATGCATTCCTCGATCAGCCGATGCGCGTCGTTACGCGTCGATGGCACAATATTTTCAATCTTGCCGCCGTCGGTGAACAGCATCACCGTCTCTGCGGTATCAAAATCAATCGCGCCGCGTTTGTTGCGCGCAGCCAGCAGCACCTGAAACACTTCGTCCAGATGATGCATATGGGGCCACAGATTTTTATTGATGCCGTGATCAGCCTCGTTTGCATAGAGCAGCTTCGCCACATTGGTGTAGGTGAGGCGCGCTGCCGAATGAAACACGGCCTCCATGAATTCATAGCGCTTGATTTCTCCCGTCGCCGAAATCGACATTTCACACACCAGCGCGAGACGATCGACGTTGGGTTTCAGCGAACACATTTCGTTCGACAGCGCTTCGGGCAACATCGGAATCACGCGGCGCGGAAAGTACACCGAATTGCCGCGCAGCCGCGCTTCGCGATCCAGCGCGTCGCCGGTCTTCACGTAATGCGATACGTCCGCAATCGCCACCAGCAGGCGAAATCCCTTGCCCTGGCGCTCGCAATAAACCGCATCGTCGAAGTCCCGCGCGGTCTCGCCATCGATGGTGACAAACGGCAAATCACGCAAGTCGGCGCGGCCTTTCATATCGGCCGCAGACACTTTTTTCGGCACCTTTTTTTCCAGCGCCTCAACGTCATCGGGCCAGATGTAAGGCAGATCGTGCTTCCTCAGCGCGATCTCGATTTCCATGCCGGGATCGGCGTAATTGCCGAGCACTTCGGTCACGCGCGCGACCGGTTCAGAATTTTTGGCCGGCTGCGCGACCAGCTCAACCATCACCACCTGCCCGCTCTTGGCACCGCCATCAAAACCCGGCTCAATCAGAATATCCTGGCTGATGCGTTTGTTTTCGGCGACGACAAACAGTAAGCCGCGCTCGGCAAACAAGCGCCCAACCAGCCTGGTATTTTTGCGCTCCAATACCTCCACGATGGAGCCCTCGCGACGGCCGCGCCGATCAACGCCGATTTCGCGCACCATCGCCCGGTCACCGTCGAGCACCTTGTGCATTTGCTTGGGCCCCAAAAACAAATCGTCGGAACCGTTATCAGGAATCAGGAAACCAAAACCGTCCGGATGCCCCTGCACGCGGCCCGGAATCAAATCCAGTTTTTCAACAAGGCAAACATCGCCCTGACGATTGCGCATTACCTGCGCCTCACGCTCCATCGCCGCCAGGCGGCGCGAGAAGCCATCCATTTCTTCATTGCCGATGTCGAGCATATCGGCGAGCTGCGTGGCATTCATCGGCACGCCCGCCTTGGCGAGCACTTCGAGGATCAACTCGCGGCTGGGCAGCGGATTTTCGTACTTGGCCTGCTCGCGCGCCTTATGTGGATCGGCCGCACGCGGCGACGGGTGCGATTTATTGTTTTTCTTGGTCAAAATGTCTTTCGGAATCTGGGTTGTGTTGGGTGAAATTGTAATGGTGGACAGAATCAGCGGTTTTCGCTATGATTCGGCCTCATTTTACGCGAAGCGCCGCTTTCATAACACGCATTCGCAACCTGTAAGCCCGGATGGCGGAATTGGTAGACGC
>JAYVXF010000069.1:0-2316 GCA_043793345.1 Betaproteobacteria bacterium
TTCGCTGGTGCCGCATGAAGATCCGACCCTGCTGTTCACCAACGCCGGGATGAACCAGTTCAAGGACGTGTTCCTCGGCTTCGACAAGCGTCCCTACACACGGGCTGCAAGTTCGCAAAAATGCGTGCGTGCTGGCGGCAAGCACAACGATCTGGAAAACGTCGGCTACACCGCGCGTCACCACACCTTCTTCGAAATGCTCGGCAACTTCAGCTTCGGCGATTATTTCAAGCGCGACGCGATTACTTATGCCTGGGAACTGTTGACCGATGTGTTCAAGCTGCCCAGGGACAAACTCTGGGTCACGGTCTATGCCGACGACAACGAGGCTTTCGACATCTGGACAAAAGAGATCGGTCTTGCGCCGGATCGTGTAATCCGCATTGGCGACAACAAGGGCACGCGCTACGCCAGCGACAACTTCTGGATGATGGGCGACACCGGCCCTTGCGGCCCGTGCTCGGAAATTTTTTACGACCATGGCGAACACATCTGGGGTGGTCTGCCTGGCAGCGCGGAGCAGGACGGCGACCGTTACATCGAAATCTGGAACAACGTGTTCATGCAGTTCAACCGCGACGAAGCCGGCGTGATGCATCCGCTGCCCAAGCCGAGCGTCGATACCGGCATGGGACTGGAGCGTATTTCGGCGGTGCTGCAGCATGTGCATTCCAATTACGAAATCGACCTGTTCCAGGCCCTGATCAAGGCGGCTGCGCGTGAGACCCAGTGCGCCGATCTCGATAGTCCGTCACTGAAAGTGTTGGCCGACCACATCCGCGCCTGTTCCTTCCTGATCGCTGACGGTGTGATGCCCGGCAACGAAGGGCGCGGCTATGTCCTGCGCCGCATCATCCGCCGTGCCATTCGCCACGGCTACAAGCTGGGTGCGCGGGCTGCGTTCTTTTACAAACTGATGCCTGATCTCGTGGCGGAGATGGGCAACGCGTATCCGGAATTGAAAACGGGCAAGGCGCGCATCATGGATGCGCTGAAGCAGGAAGAGGATCGGTTCTTCGCCACGATTGAGCATGGTATGTCGATTTTGCTTAACGAAATTTCAATGACTAAGCCGCTTTCACCGGAAGACCAATATTTTTTTAGTGATCCAGAAAAAGATAGAAAACGGACAAGTGTATTGAGCGGGTCTGTGGCTTTTCAACTGCATGACACTTTCGGATTTCCGTTGGACTTGACCCAGGATGTGTGTCGTGAGCACGGAATAAAGGTTGATGTTCAAGGTTTCGATGCCGCCATGGCGCGACAGCAGGAACAGGCGCGCGCCGCCGGCAAGTTCAAGATGGCGGCGGGCATTGAATACGACGGCGCCAAGACGCAGTTCCATGGTTACGAGACGTTATCCGACGAGGGCCACGTGACGGCGTTGTACAAGGAAGGCGTTAAGGTCGAGCGTCTGGCGGCGGGGGAAACCGGCGTGGTGGTGCTCGACCAATCACCTTTCTATGCCGAATCCGGCGGCCAGGTTGGCGATCGCGGCGAGCTGAGCAAGGCAGGTGTCTGTCTGACGCTGTTCCGCGTCGACGATACGCAGAAGATTCAGGCCGATGTGTTTGGCCATCATGGCGATGTGCTCAACGGTGAATTGGTCGTCGGTGATACGGTCGCCGCGCAGGTCGATCAAGTAGCGCGCACGCGCACCATGCGCAATCACTCTGCCACTCACTTGATGCACAAGGCGCTGCGCGAAGTACTGGGTGATCATGTGCAGCAAAAGGGTTCTCAGGTCGACGCGGACAAGACACGTTTTGACTTTGCCCATACCCAGCCGATGAGCGACGAACAGATTCATCGCGTGGAAGATATCGTCAATGCCGAGGTGCTGGCCAACGCGGCGACGCAGTCGCGCGTCATGAACATCGAGGATGCGCAAAAAACCGGTGCGATGATGCTGTTCGGCGAAAAATACGGTGACGCGGTGCGCGTGCTGGACATCGGCTCGTCGCGCGAACTGTGCGGTGGCACCCACGTGACACGTACCGGGGACATCGGTCTGTTCAAGATCATATCTCAGAGCGGCGTTGCCTCTGGTGTGCGTCGGGTCGAGGCGGTGACTGGTGAGGCAGTGATTCAGTATCAGCGGGAAAGGGAAGTAAAGGAAGAACAGTTTGCCGCTGAGCGAGCATTCGAAATGGGGGCACTCAAAAAAGAAATTGCGAAACTGAAATCGAAACTCGCCGCAAGTCAGGGCGACGATCTCGCCGATCAGGCAGTCGACGTCAAGGGCACAGATGGGAAGTTGATTCGGGTACTGGCCGCGCAACTGGAAGGCGCCGACGCCAAGGCCTTGCGCGAGAC
>JAYVXF010000070.1:0-2298 GCA_043793345.1 Betaproteobacteria bacterium
GTTATCAAGCAGCACGCCCTCGTCGTCTACTGTGGTGGAAAATGGCGGCATCGAGCCGGGCGTGATGCCGCCGATGTCAGCATGGTGGCCGCGTGAGCCGACGTAAAACAGAATCTCCTCGACCGACTCGGCAAATACCGGCGTGACCACCGTCACGTCCGGCAAATGCGTGCCACCGTTGTACGGGTCGTTCAACACATACACGTCACCGCGCCTCATCGTGCCCGCGTTTTTTCGCACCACGGCTTTGATGCTTTCCCCCATTGAACCAAGATGCACCGGCATGTGCGGCGCGTTGGCGATGAGGTTACCGTCTGCATCGAACAGCGCACAGCTAAAATCCAATCGCTCTTTGATGTTCACCGAGTACGCGGTGTTGGCCAGACGCAAACCCATCTGCTCGGCAATCGACATGAATAAATTATTGAATACTTCCAGCATCACCGGATCCGCCTTGGTGCCGACCGCGTAACGCACCACGCGCGCGACGACGCGCGTCAGCAGCAAATGGTTCAATGCGGTAACTTCTGCCTGCCAACCCGGCTCAACCACGGTTGTGCCGTTTTTTTCGGCAATGATCGCAGGGCCGTCGATGCACTGTCCCAGGCTCAATCGCTCGCGCAAATAAATCGGCGCGTTGTGTGTTTTGCCATCGCTAAAGAGACGCACAGTCGCGTTCGGCATCGCAGGAATTACTGCGGCTTCACCAAACGAATGCGCAGTCGGTGTGTCGGTGCTGCCAATCGCCTCGCAACTCACGGCCTCGGCGATTAGCGTGCGACCAGGCATGAGAAAGCTGAAGCGTTTTTTGTACGCCGACTCAAATTCGTGCCGCATTTGTTCCACACTACCAAGGTTCACGATCAGCGCGGAATCGGTACCCTCGTAACGCAAATGGACGCGACGCTTCTTGAGTATTCTCGACCTCGGCACACCCTGCGCTTCGACTTCGATTGAGGCGAGCAAGGCAAGCTGCGACAATTCGTCGTCAAGAGTCGCAAGATTGGCCTCGGTCAGTGGAAGCTCTACCGCCTTCTCGCGCATCGTCACAATATCGGCAAGCCCCATCCCGTACGCCGACAGCACGCCTGCCAGCGGGTGAATGTAGACGCGCGTCATGCCGAGCTCATCGGCCACCAGACAGGCGTGCTGGCCACCGGCGCCACCGAAACAGCAGAGCGTGTATTCGGTGGCGTCGTGCCCGCGCTGTACGGAAATGAATTTGACGGCGTTGGCCATGTTGGCGACGGCGATGCGGATACAACCCTCGGCGACCTGTTCGGGAGATTGCTTTTCGCCCGTTGCCGCTTCGATCTTAAGCGCAAGTGCGGCGAATTTGGATCGCACTATTTCGGTGTCGAGTGGTTCATCACCCCGTGGCCCGAATACATTTGGAAAATGATCCGGCTGAATTTTACCGAGCATCACATTGCAATCGGTGACCGTCAGCGGCCCGCTGCGGCGATAGCAGGCCGGCCCCGGATTGGCGCCCGCCGAATCAGGGCCGACCCGGTAGCGCTGCCCGTCGAAATGCAAAATTGATCCGCCACCCGCCGCAATGGTGTGGATCGACAGCATCGGCGCGCGCATGCGCGCACCTGCGACCTGCGTCTCAAACTCCCGCTCCAGCTCGCCTGCATAGTGCGACACATCGGTCGACGTGCCGCCCATGTCGAAGCCGATGATCTTCTCAAACCCCGCGACCGCAGCGGTGCGCACCATGCCCACGATGCCGCCTGCCGGACCCGACAGGATCGAGTCCTTGCCCTGGAATTTATTGGCATCGGTCAGACCGCCATTGCTCTGCATGAACATCACCTTGCAACCCGGCAACTCGCTCGCCACCTGATTCACATAGCGGCGCAGAATTGGCGACAGATACGCGTCGACGACGGTGGTGTCGCCGCGCGACACGATCTTCATCAATGGGCTCACTTCATGCGAAACGGACACTTGGGTGAAGCCAATAGTTCGTGCCATTTCTGCCACGCGGATCTCATGTTGGTGATAGCGATAGCCATGCATCAGGACAATAGCAATCGCCCTGAAACCATTATTCCACGCGCCTTTCAGGGCATCGCTCGCGGCTGTTTCATCAAGCGGCATGATCACTTCACCGCGCGCGCCGATGCGTTCGCCAACTTCGACCACTTCCGTATAAAGCAATTCAGGCAGCACGATGTGCCGATCAAAAATACGCGGACGATTCTGGTAGCCAATGCGCAACTGGTCGCGAAAACCTTTGGTGATGAACAGCACCGTTGGCTCGCCTTTGCGCTCAAGCAGCGCGTTGGTCGC
>JAYVXF010000071.1:0-7636 GCA_043793345.1 Betaproteobacteria bacterium
GTAGTGGCGTTTCAGGAACGACTCTTCCTTTTCTTCGCTCACCCGTTTGCCCACCTCACGCAGCATCCAGCCGACGGCTTTGTGAATCAGGTCTTCTTCATCTTTCAACAACAACTGCGCGACCCGCAACGTCTCGGCGACATTGCCCTGTTTGATGTAATGGAACGTGGCGAGGATGGCGATACGCCGCTCCCACAGCGATGTTGATTTCGCCAGTCGCGTGAGGACGCGTTCGCGCAATGCCGGTTTGTCGGCGAGCCAGGGGCCGACGATATGCTCGGCCGACATATCGACCAGGTCCCAGTTGTTGATGAATTTGCTGCTCTTGAGGTACAGCGCATAAACGCGTTTTCGCGTTTTCTCATCGCCCTGCCGAAAGACCCGCAACAGCAACATCAGCGCGACCGCACGCGCCTCATGCCATGATGATTGCAACAGCGGCACGGCGACCTCGAGTCCTGCGTCTTTCATCTCACGCACGAGTGCGCGCAACACCGGCACACGGACACCCAGAAATGCATCACCTGCGGCGTATTGCCCGACTGCCGTTTTAAAAAAACGCTGCGCGAACGCTGCGGCCGTGGTGCTGCCGAGTTTGGTGAGCGCGATCAATGTCGCTGCTGTGCTGGATCCCTGCGGCGACGCTGCGGGCTTTTTGCGCACGCCGGATTTCGGCGCGACTATTGGCTGCGCGCTTTTCCGCCTTGCGCTTGCTGCCATTCTGCCTCCAGTTGCGCACCGGTTTTGTAATGTGGAACGCGGAACACGAGCCGATAGTAGCGCCGGATGAATCCATTCGAGCCCTTGATTTCGCTCGCCCAATATTGATCGGCAAGTTGCAGATTCTTTTTCTCATCCATCAGAAAATATTTGCGCGAGCCCTCACCGCCAAAAATATACAGCTTGCCGTCGATGATTTTCCAGGTGTCAGGATCGCCGCCCCACGGGATGCCATAGGCGATACCGTTCGCGCAAAAGCCGCCATATTGCGGCAGGTATTTCGCCGGCTCCCTGATGAACAGCGTTTTATTTTCCTCGCTGGCAAAACGATAGGTCGCGCCGTCGTGAACGACCCTGATTTCAGACTTGCCCAGCGTGTGCTTGCCGAGCGTGAAATAGGCGACGGGATCGTGGCCCTTCAACATCAGCACGCTGTCGGTGGCGTCGCTGCTGCTGTTGTAGGGGCCGGTGCTTGAGCAGGCGGCGAGCGTCACCGCTGCAATGAAAGCGGTGGCAAGTTTTGCGAGTTGTCGTGGTATTGGGCTAGGCCAATTTGTCATTGTCATTTCCTGTCCTCTTCTATCGATTGTTTGTCGCCATCAAGTGCGCAACTATAACGCGATCATGTCGGTCGCTTAACGTTTTCTCGTGACAGGATGCGGTGCATTCCCCGTCGCAGAATGCGGCGCATTTTTAGCAGCACGCTGCGGCACAGTCGCCTCCAAACCGCGACGCCACGGCGCACCCGCAAATGTTTCCACGAGAAAATTCACAAACACTGCAACGCGCGGGCTTTTGTGCTTTCCCGGTAAATAGACCGCCGACAACGGTAACGGTTCAGGTTGATGTTTGTCGGTGAGAATCGGCGTGAGCCACCCCGCACGGATGCCGTCACTGACGATCACGTCGGCCAGTCGAATAATCCCCAAGCCGGTCGCCGCAAGCTGCAATAGGGTCTCGGCATTATTGGCGCTCACGTTGCCTTTGACTTCGATGGATTCGATGCCGTTCCTGGTTGCGAACGGCCAGCGGCGCAATTGCGGTGCGGCACTGATCGAAATGCAATTGTGATTGAGCAAGTCTTCCGGCGCGCGCGGTGTGCCGTGCTTTTTGAGGTACGCGGGTGAGGCGCAAATGACGCGCTGCATGTCGCAGATTTTTCGCGCCGTTAATGACGAATCGCGCAGTGCGCCGCTGCGAATGGCGATGTCAGCGCCTTCTTCGAGCATGTCGACGACGCGATCCGTGATGTTGATGTCGATTTCAATTTCGGGATAGCGCGCCAGAAAGCGCGGCAACGCCGGTGCCAATTGATGCAAGCCAAACGCGACGCCCGCGTTCACGCGCAGCAATCCTTTCGGGCTTTTGGAAAAGCGCGTGACGTCGGCCTCCGCCTCTTCAATCTCGATGAGGATCCGTTTGGCGCTGGAAAAATACGCCTCACCTTCGGCCGTGAGCGCGAGCTTGCGCGTGGTGCGATTCATCAGTCGCACACCGAGCCGGTTTTCCAGTCGCGTCACCAGCTTTGACAGCGCAGACGGCGTCAAATCCAGATCGCGTGCCGCTGCCGAAAAACCGCCCAGCTCGACCGAGCGTACAAAAGCACGCATTTCTCCTGGTGTATCCATCGTCCACTTTCATTTGTGAATTTATTTCAGCAATGTTATGCATTTTAAGCGGATTGTCTGGCATTGCGGGGCAATCATATGATGGGTGTCGCAACAAAATACGTCGAGCCAGAAAACCGTCATGAACAATGCAAGCCAATCCGCCATTGAAAATAGCACGCAGCCCGCGCGCAACCATGGCGTCAAACGCGCGCTCAATCTCGCCTTTGCCGCGACCAACAATTGGCTGCGCCAGCAACACGAAATCGCGTTGCGCCGTCCGCCAACCGCCACCCGCATGCGCCCGGTGAACGCAACGCCTGCTTAAGGCAACTCCCCTATAAGCCGCCTCGCCACCCGAAACCGCCTCGACACCCTAAGCCGCCTCGACACCCTAAGCCGCCTCGACACCCGCGTCACAACTTACCTGCCATCCTCCTCCTCCGGTGGGTAAACTCGCTGCCTCCTGCTTCTGCGGGAGGCAGTATTTTTTTGGCGGCGGTATAATTTAGCCCCGACATAAATTGAATCCGCCATGAAACGCGTCCGCAGCAAATCCCCCCTTCGTCTCACCCGAGATGCCGAGCGTTTGATTACGCTGGCCACCGGCCTTGCGGTCTCCGGCAGTCGCGCCGAGGATCGCGTATGGGAGGCGGAAATTTCGGCGCTGGTCGTTAAAGCGGTTGAGAGCAGCAATGACCCGATGCTCGAAACGGCGCTCGACCATACCTTCAAAAGTAATCCGATTGCACACGATGTGTTGGCTGAGTTGATCGAGGCTGCCGCCGAATCAACCACGATGAACGTGAAAGATGCCGACTGGGACGTGTTGTTGCTGGCGCTGCCGATGGTGGCGTGGTCGCGATATGCGATTCCTTCCGGCCCCGTGCCTGGTGATATCAGCGACGCGGTCGTCTCGCACCTGCAAGCGCACGTGCTCGCGCGAGATGCGCGCGCGGCCATGAGTCCTTACCTTTACAGCATCGACCAGATGCCACGCGATTTTTCCAACGTGCGCAAGATGACCGTAAAGCTCGGCGAAGCTGCGATCAATCAGACGCGTGCAAAATTTGATTTCTCGCGCGCGCCCGAGACCGCGCCGCTGCCCGCCGACTCGCGATTTTTACTCGCCGCCGTTGCCGTGCCCGCAGGTGCGGCGTTATTTCGCTGGCAGGAAAAAACTGAAAAACTCACCCGCACCGATTGCCTCGAGCGCTGGGTGGCGCAGGGTCGCCCGAATCTGGCGCGGCTGCTGCCGGGCACGGCGTTCGAGTGTTGCCTGCCGGACGCGTACTTCCACAATTGCCGCGAGTCCGACCGCCGTGTCCGTCCCTATGCAGTACGCGCTGCCATCGGTTTTCTTGAGGACACGCTAAAGACCAATGCCGGCCACCTGCGCGCGATCATCGCCGGCGTCGGTGAAGAAAATGTCGATGAATATCGCGTCGCATTTACGCAGCGCGGCCAGGATGAAGTCGTGCATGGCGTGGTGTGGCCACTGTTCGGCCGCGAAGATGACGACGACATCGAGCCGGGCAAACCATCGCCGCGCGAAGAAATCGAAGCCATTTTCAAGGAATGCAAAATCGGCGAAGTGTTGAAACTCCCTGAATTATTTGCGCCCGAATTTTGCGAAGATTGCGGCGCGCCATTGTTTGTCGATGCTGACAAGGAAATGGTGCATGCGGAATTGCCGGAAGAGGCGGACGCGCCGCCCGCGCACTATCATTAGTCTAGTGCTTCATTTTTAATGCAACTTATTACCATGATCACGAATCTGCTCCTTCCCCCGGCCACGGGGGAAGGAGACACGATTAGCGGCCATCACGCGATTACCCGCGTAAGTTCCAAACAGTGAAGCAATATCACTAGCACTGGCGCGGCTTTCAGAGCATTTTAGGATTGTGATGCCCGCCAAATGGCGTTCTACGTCTCGATATGCTGGGCAAATACCAAGCGGCAACGCACGACGCGGCGCGTGCGCACCGTGTCGCAATCAAGGGTTGCACGCACTTTTTTACTTGGGAAGCACAGCGGCGCTGTGGTAACTTTTCGTGGTCTTCATTACCAAGTCCGCAACGCTCGGCATTCAACGGGCAGCGGTTTCTGATCCCGTGAAACTTTTCAAAAGAATTGTGCAGTTCATCTGCGCATCTTTGCTGTCAACCATGATCGGCATTGCGACCGCACAAACGCCGGGCGCGCCGACCATCGGCACCGCCGCCGCTGGCAACGCGCAAGTGTTTGTTTTTTTCTTGGGGCCAGCATCGACGGGCGGCAGCGCGATCACCTCGTACACCGCGAGCTGCATTCCTGGCGCGGGCATTTCTGCTAGTGGCAACAGTGCGACTTCGCCGATCGCTGTCGCCGGGCTTGTCAGCGGCACCGCTTACGATTGCGCGGTCACCGCCAACAACACCGCAGGCAGCAGCGCGCCATCAGCCACCGTGAATGTCACGCCGCTGGCATCAGCGCCGCTCACGTTAATCGGCGTCACCTCAAGGAAAACGCACGGCACCGCCGGTATTTTTCAGGTGCCAATCAACGAAACGATACCGATCACGGGCGCAGTCAACGTTGAGCCACGCGGCATTGGTACGGGCCACAACATTGTTTTTCAATTCAACGCCAACATTATTAACGCCGGCGCGGCCACCGCTGTCGACGAATCCACCGCGCCCGTTGCCGCGACAGTCGCGCCAAGCAGCAATGAAATCGTGGTGACACTGCCGACGCTTACCGACAACAAGCGCGTCACGGTTTCGCTGCCGATGGTGAATGGTGTGACCGTCAACGCGTCCGCCTCAATCGGATTTCTGCTCGGCGACGTGAACGACTCGCGCTCGGTCAACTCGAGCGACATCAGCAGCGTGAAAGCGCGCTCCGGCCAGACGACGACGGCGGCGAATTTCCGGTTCGATGTGAACGCCAGCGGCGCGATTAATTCTTCCGACATCTCCGCATCAAAATCGCGCGCGGGTGCGTCGCTCACCGGCATCGGCGGACCGGTGGCGGGCACCATCATGTTTGTCGCGCAAGTGCCGACCATGGCTGATTTCGCCGGCCGCGCGTCGACTTTCGGCAATCACCTCGCCAGCATGGATTCTGTCGCGCGCGGCGGTGACCTGATGATTCGCTATCCCGATGGGACGCTGCGCAATCTCACCCGCGAGGCAGGCTACGGCATGGACGGCATGCAGCTCGCCAACGCGATCGCGGTGCGCGAGCCGACGGTGCACTGGAGCGGCACGAAAGCAGTATTCAGCATGGTGATCGGGGCGCCGACCGCGCAATATCAGGTGGCGACTTTTTTTTGGCAGATGTACGAGGTGTCCGGCTTGAGCATTGGCCAGACCGTCGCGATCACGAAGGTGGCGAATCAGCCGGGCGCGTATAACAACGTCTCGCCTTTTTACGGCACCGATGATCGCATCCTGTTTGCGTCCGACCGGCCACGTAACGGCGCTGCACATCTCTACCCCCAGCTCGATGAATACGAAAGTACCGCGACCGTCACCGGCATCTGGAGCCTGAATCCTGCAACGGCTGATTTGCGTTTGCTCAATCACACACCGAGCGGTGCGTTCTCACCGAGCATCGACAGTTTTGGCCGGGTGATTTTTATTCGCTGGGATCATTTGCAGCAGGATCAACAAGCCGATGCGGATCGCACGTCACCCGCGATGCCGCCCAACGGTTCGTTCAATTTCGTCAGTGAGGCGCTGGGCGCTGCGGCATTGGGCAACAACAACGAAGTCTATCCGGAGACCCGCGCCGACAGCGTCAGTGGCGCGTACGGCACGGTGAATGGCTACACCTCAAACTTTTTCACGCCGTGGCAAATCAACGAGGACGGCAGCGAAGAGGAAACGCTGAATCACATTGGCCGGCACGAGTTGGCGTTCGGCTATATTCCCCGATCATTCTCCTCGGATCCCGCACTGTCTGATCTCACCAACGACAGCCTGCACGCGAACCAGAAAACCGTGCGCATGGACGGTGGCCTGTTTCACCTGCGCGAAGACCCGACCAGCCCCGGCACTTATTTTGGCATCACCGCGCGCGAATTTGGCTCGCTCACCTCCGACCAGATCGTGAAGCTCACCGGCGCGCCGAATCTTTCGGCCGAGAGCATGGTGTTGCGCGACGTGACCGCACCCGGCGCGGGGCTCGCGTCACCGGGCGGGCGGTTTCGCAATCCGCTGCCGCTGCAATCGGGCGGCCTGATCGCGAGCCACACATCGGCCACGTCAGCGACGGTTGCATTGATCAACGACTTTCGGCTTAAGCCACTCACGCTCGACGTACCGTCGAATTTATATCTGCCGGGTGCTGCGCTCACGACTGGCATCACAAAATCAGTGACGTGGTGGAGCCCGGATGAGATGCGCTCCTTCACTGGCGTGCTATGGGAAATCGAAGCGGTGGAAGTGGTGGCACGCACGCGCCCGATAGCGCGCGTGACCGCGCTGGAAGCGCCTGAGAGCGCGGTGTTCAGCGAGGAGCAGGTCAATGAAGCCGCGTTTCGTGCGTGGCTCAAGACCAACGACCTCTCACTCATCGTCACGCGCAACCAGACCACGCGCGACCGCGCCGACTTGCAGCAGCCGTTTAATCTGCAAGTGCCCGGTGGCGTGAAAACGGTTTCGCCCAACGGCGGCAAGACCTATGACATTTCACACTTCCAGATTTTTCAGGGCGACCTGATTCGCGGCTACAACAAAACAGGACGACGCGTGATCGCACAGTCGCTGCACGATGCCGCCGGTAAAAATCTGCCCAACCCAGGCGGCCCGGCCGGTAGCGTAAAGATCGCCGCCGACGGCTCCACCGCAGCGTACGTGCCCGCGCGTCGTGCCCTCGCCTGGCAGAGCACCGATGCCGCCGGCAACGCAGTCGTGCGCGAGCGCGTATGGATCACCACGCAGCCCGGTGAAGTGCGCGTGTGCGCCTCGTGCCACGGCGCGAACACCAAGGATCAGGCAGGGCAAAATACGCCGACCAATAAACCGGAAGCGTTGCGGGAATTATTGCGGGCTTGGAAGTTGTTGCCGCCGTAGGTGGATCGTTTGTCAAGTACGCACGAGCATCATTGACAGGGATGTTCGGGTGTGGATTCCGTTGTGCCCCGGATTCGGCGCGGGAAAGCGCTGCGCGGGTTTGGTCTGCTTGGTTACGGGACGATACGGCTTAGTGTCGTCGACGCGGTTGAAAAGGCAAATGGCGAGACGCGAGCCAATACTGTTCGGTTACCAAAAAAACCCCGTTCGCCCTGAGCCTGTCGAAGGGTCTGATGGACGGACCCTTCG